>JALOMC010000044.1 GCA_025455665.1 Chitinophagaceae bacterium
CCTGATTATCAGCTCGGTGACCATGGTGCTGGCAGTACATGCCGGCCACAACATGGACCGTAAGCGGGTAGAAAAATATATGCTGTGGACCATCGTGGGTGGTCTGGCATTTTTGGGCTGCCAGGCTTGGGAGTGGACCCACCTGATCACCGGCGGCCACGCTGTGCTGCTGGAAAATGGTACACTGGATGTAGTAACCACTACCGTGACCAACAACCCATGGGGTGCCGCTGTCAATCCTGCTGCTGCCCAGGCTGCATTGGCTGGCACGCCGCATGATCAGCTGGTAAAGCTGGCTTCGCTGGCCATGGAGCATCATCACAATGCCGGCCAGCACTTTACAGCTGAGCAATTGGCTGCCATGAGCGATGCTGAACTCGTAAAGATGGTAGACCTGCAGAACATAGCAGTAAGCACCACCGGCCCCCGGGCTTTTGGCGGTTACTTTTTTGGCATCACCGGTTTCCATGGCTTCCACGTATTCAGCGGGGTGGTTATCAACATTGTGATGTATATCAAAACTCGCTTGGGTCATTTCGACCAGCGTGGCCACTACGAAATGATTGAAAAATCAGGCCTGTACTGGCACTTTGTAGACCTCGTGTGGGTGTTTGTATTCCTTTGCTTCTACCTCATCTAACGGGTACTATTGCTTCTACCTCATCTAACGGGTACGAGGCGATCGTTCTTCTCCATTCGTTTTTGAATTTTCAACCTGATTTATATGAGTCACGCTCCGGCCTCTTCAGAAATAAGCTTTCAGCAGCATCACGATGATGCCAGCTTTTACAAAACGGTCAAGAAGGTCACCATCATCCTGACCATTATTACCATCATCGAACTTGGCCTTGGTTTGGTAATATACAAACTCGGTCATGGTCAGCCCGGTGCTATCCTGCTTATCAAGGGTATCGTTACCATCTTGTCGTTGGCCAAAGCATTTTACATTACTTCTTACTTCATGCACCTGCGCGATGAGATCCGCAATTTCATCATGACCATTGTAGTGCCCTTGTTGCTGTTCATTTGGTTCATTGCCGCCTTTTTGATTGATGGCAAGAGCTGGAGAGACCTGCGCAATACTGACGCCGGCAGCCGCCCTGCTGCTACTGAACAGGTAGAAAAAGCGGTGAAACCAGGCGCCGAGAAGTAAGCTCCCTTCGCTGACAGTAGATTTTCGATAAACAATGAACCGTTCGGCTTGCCGGGCGGTTTTTTGTTAGAATTAATCGTCAAAATGACGGATGCGCAGCAGCCGTCATAGCTAGGCAAATACCTTTGCACCCATGAATAAAACAGCCTGGTGGGGCCTGCTCATTGCTCTCTTTCTGCCCATTGGCAGCTATATGCTGGTAAAGGGGCTGGGTGAAGATGCTGTAAGCATGCCAGCAAAGTTTTTTGCCGACAGTGTGGTAGCGCAGGTAAAGGATGGTAAAACAACCTACGATACTGTTTGGCATCGTATCCCCAACTTTACCTTCACCGACCAGTTAGGGCGCCGCATTTCGCTTGACGAGTTGGAAGGCAAGATCATCATCGTCAACAGCTTTTTTACCCGCTGTCCGAACATTTGCCCGGGTCTCACCCGCAACATTCGCAAGCTGCAGGCATCGTTCGAAAATCCTAACCCGAAGAAGAAAAATTACAACGACTCTTCGATTGTGTACTTTCTCTCACTGAGTGTTGATAGCGAACGTGACAGCGTGGAGGCCTTGAAGCGCTGGGCCGAGCGGTTTCAGGTAAATGGTGATAGCTGGAGTTTGCTCACCGGCCCCAAAAAAGAAATTTACGAGTTGCTGCTCAACGATTTCAAGCTGGCTTCGCAAGATGGTGAAGGGGTGGACTCTAACTTCATTCACAGCGAAAAAGTAATGCTGCTGGACAGGAACCGCATAGTGCGTGGATTTTACAACGGGTTAGATAGCACAGAAATGATGCGCCTGGCCGAAGATGTGGGCCGTTTGTTCCTGGAACGCAATCGCAACAAGCCATCCATTTTTCGCCAATACATTCCATTGCTGCCAGTATTGGCCACCATTCCATTCATTTTGTTGGTTGTCATGTTCCTGCTCAATCGCAATCGTAAGCGGGAAGTGTATTAAGAGCCCCGTTTTTCTAAACCAATAAAGCTCCCGATATATGTTAGCTCCCAGTATGCAGAAAAATGATAAGCAAGCCCGCTTGCTCATCGGCGTTTTTTCTTTTGTTGTTTTTGCCGCCGTGGTTTTGTTGTCACGAGTAAAGCTGGAAGTAGATCTCGGCTTCGATGTGCACATATTTGCTACTGCTAATGCAGTAATCAATAGCATGATAGCCGTGCTGTTGATAGCAGCGCTGGTGGCTGTAAAGCAGCGTAAATATCAACTGCATAAAAAAATGATGATGGCAGCGCTGTGGCTAAGCGTCGTGTTTTTAGTATCGTATATAGCCCACCACTTATTGGCCGGCGATACCCGCTATGGCGATGCCAACCTGGATGGCGTGGTAGACGAGGCCGAACTAGCTGCTGTAGGTGCCATGCGTTATGTGTACCTGATCATTCTGCTCACGCATATTTTCCTGGCAGCCGTCATCCTGCCGTTCATTCTCTTCACCGCTTACCGCGGCCTTACAGCTGAGTTTGCTGCGCATCGCAAGCTGGCAAAAATTACCTGGCCTTTGTGGTTGTATGTGGCCATCACTGGTCCGGTGGTGTACTTTCTCATCAGCCCATACTACACCTGAGCTGCTACAGTTCCAGCTCTTTAGCAGGATCCCAAAACAGCGTGGTGAAATTCAGCACCCGATCGTCTTTCACCGTCACCCCATCAGCTTCCAGCAATTCCTGCATGCGGGTAGGCGTGCCGAAATGTGCTTTACCGCTCAGCATTCCCATGCGGTTTACTACCCGCTGTGCTGGCACGTGGTGCTGCGTGTGGGCGGCATTCATGGCCCAGCCTACCATGCGGGCACTCATTTTGCTGCCCAGGTACGCCGCTATGGCACCGTAGGTGGTCACCCGGCCGCGGGGCACCTGCATCACTACATCCCATACATCTTTAAAGAATTGCTGTTGCGATGAGGTGCCGGTGGCCGGTTTCACATCTTTGGGTAGTTTTTTAGACATGCCGATAGCAAGGGTGGTGATGCTTTGCTAACTTACAACGCCGAACGATTGCGGCAGCCAAAAAATACTGCCGTGGCCAACTCAACATTTTGATATGCCTAGTTACAACCTTTCCATCAACGGCAAAACCTATCCGGTAGAGGCCGAAGCCAATATGCCATTGCTGTGGGTGCTACGAGACCTGCTGCAACTGACCGGTACCAAATACGGCTGTGGCATTGCACAGTGCGGTGCTTGCACCGTTCACTTCAACGGGGCGCCGGTGCGCAGCTGCAGTGTAACGGTAGCAGTGGCTGCCCGGCAAAAGATTACGACCATTGAAGGCCTGGCGGCCGATACTGCCAAAGCGGACAAATAATGGCCGCCGCAGCCTTGCTGAAAAACAACCCAAACCCTTCCGACGAAGACATTATTGCTGCTATGCAGGGCAACCTGTGCCGTTGTGGTACCTATCAACGGATCCTGAATGCCGTGAAAAAGGCAGCCGCTGCTACTCGTTGAGGACGTCATTTTTTCATCTACCCCCCGAATCTGTTTGCACATGAGCTATCCATCTACTGTCGATCGTCGCCGGTTTCTGCGTTTGTCGGGCCTTACTGGTTTGGGCCTTACCGCCGCCATGGGCGTGGAGCTGTCGGCCTGGATCAACATTGATAAAAATGGGCTGGTCACGCTGCTGAGCCATCGGGCTGAAATGGGGCAGGGGGCCTACCAATCGGTGCCACAAATAATAGCTGAAGAACTAGAGGTGCGGCTGGAAGACATACAGATTGAATTTGCACCGGGCCATCCCAGCAAGTTTGGCAGCCAGATCACCGGTGGCAGCTCCACCATCAGAGGAGCTTACAAGCAGCTGCTGCGCACCAGTGCAGCAGCCCGCGAAATGCTGATAGCCGCTGCCGCCCAACAGTGGAAAGTGCCGGCTACCGAGTGCCATGCCAAAGCGGGTGAAGTAGTGCATGCGGCTACCGGCCGCAAACTGGCGTATGGCGCTTTGGTAGAAACTGCCGCCAAGCTAAAAGCGCCGGCACAAGTGCCACTGAAGCTGCGCAAGGACTACCAATTGATCGGCAAGCCACTCCCCCGAAAGGATACTCCGCTGAAAGTAAACGGCAGTGCCATTTTTGGGCTGGATAAAGTAGTGCCCGGCATGCTGCATGCTGTGGTAGAGCGCAGCCCCCGCTGGCATGGCAAAGTGAAATCATTCAATGCCGATGTAGTCAAAGCATTGCCGGGCGTAAAAGCAGTATTCAAAGTGGTGATGCCGGTATTTGCTTTTGAACGCGAAGGCGTAGCCATTGTAGCCACCAATACTTGGGCAGCTATGCAGGCCCGCAAGCAGCTGAAGGTGGAGTGGGACGACAGTTCCATACCAGTACTGGCCAGCACCGGGCAATTGTACCAGCAAATGACGGCCGACCTGGAAAAGCCGGGCAATAGCATTCGCACCGGTGGCAATTTTGAGCGGACCTATACAGAAGCTGCCAAAAAATTGGAAGCCGTATACCAAACACCCTACGAGGCGCATGCCTGCATGGAGCCGCTCAACTGTGTAGCACATTGGCAGCAAGACAAAGTAGAAATATGGGGCCCTATTCAGGCGCCCGACTGGGTACAAGGCGATATAGCAGGCCGACTGAATTTGAAGCCTGAGCAGGTGATTGTAAACATGACCTTTTTGGGCGGAGGCTTTGGCCGTAAAGCATTTACCGACTACACAGCCGAAGCGGTATTTATTTCAAAAGAAGTAAAAGCACCGGTAAAAGTAACCTGGACCCGCGAAGACGATATGACGCAAGGACCCTTCAGGCCGGGTGCCATGTACAAGTGCCGGGCAGCGCTGAATGGCGAACGCATTGCTGCATTTGAAACCCGCATGGCTGGCCAGAATATGGGCCTGCAGGAAAGCCCGCGGTTTGACAGAAATGCGTTTAACGAAAACCTGATGGAAGGCTTGTGTGAGCCGTATATCGACGCCTTCAGGCACTACAGCTTTAGCGACGTGCCTACCGAAACACCCGTGCCCGTGATGTGGTGGCGCAGCGTGTATGCCAGTACCAATACGTTTGCCTACGAAAGTTTTATGGACGAGCTGGCACAGGCCGCTGGCAAAGATCCGCTGGCATTCAGAAGGTCGCACCTGCCAGCCGAGCGACACCAGGCACTGCTGGCCAGGCTGGCTGAGGTGAGTGGCTGGAACCAACGAAAGAAGGGCGAGGGATACGGCATGGCGCTGACGCAGTGCTTTGGCAGCATTGTGGGCGAAGTGGTAAAAGTGAGCAAAGCCAATGAAGGGGGCGTGAAGATAGACAAGGTTTGGGCGGTGGTAGACTGCGGCTGGTATGTGAACCCCGACATTGTGCAGGCGCAGGTAGAAGGCAGTGTGTACATGGCACTTGGTGCCGCTGTTACTCACGAAACGCATTTTGCGGATGGTAAAGCGGTGGAAACCAATTTTCTCGATTACAACCTGCCCCGCATAGGAGATATTGGTAAGATAGAAGTGTACCTGATGGACAATGAAGAAAAGGCGGGTGGCGTAGGCGAGCCTGGACTCCCTCCTTTTGCACCAGCCCTTTGCAATGCCATTTTCGACCTGACCGGTAAGCGCATCCGCAAGTTGCCCTTTAGCCTGCAAGAGCTATGAATGGCAAGCGATGGAGGGTAGCTGTGCTGGTAGCAGCCGCATTTATAGTTGCCTGCCACCCCACGCATTCGCCGGTACCGGCCGCTTCCGATACCGCTCAAAACAGTCTGGCTATTACTGATCGGTTGCCTTACTTATCGGCTCAGCAATTGGCTGAAGGGTTGGCAGCAGCCCCCATATTGCCGCCGATCAAGCAACTTCAACCACCATTCGACTCCTTGTCTTTTGATAAAGCGATTGCCTACGACTACAATGGTGCCAAAGGCGAGCCAACCTTGTACATAGTAGAAGATGGCCGGCTGGCGCCAACTGTACTGGCGCAGCAGCCACTTGGGCAGCAAGAGGTAGCAGCTGTGCTGGGCCTGCTGAGTAGCCGGCGGGCTTATGGCGACGCGCCGGCTTTTTGCTTCGAGCCACATTTGGGCATTGTGCTGTACCGTGCCGATACGGTGGTGGGGCATTTGAGTATATGCATCAGCTGCAAGCGTTTGGCAAGTTCACCTGCGCTTCCGCCCGGTATTTTTCGGCTTATTCAAATGCAAGACGGACCATCTTATCCGGCCGATGGGTTGAACGATCGGGCGCTGCTGCAACTGCGCAAATGGCTGAAGCAGTGGCAGTTTCGGTTATTTTAGTATAGATCTATCAACAAAAACGCATCCCGTATATTCGTGGGGTATTTTTGAATACCCCCAAAACAACTGTCATGCGTTTATCATCACTGCTCACGTTGCTTTTGATGCTGTCTTTTATCGTGAGCTGTCAAAAGGAATTTTCTTTCGAATCGGACAATGCACCCGGCACCGATGTAGATACCACAGGCAGCGGCAGCGGTAGCGGTAATGCTTCAGACACAGCACTGCTGTATCGTACCGAAATGAAAGAGGCGGATGGCGAGCCTATTAACCGGGGCTTTAGCACATACGACTACAACAGTGCCCGCCAGGTGGTAAAGGTGCAGGGCCAGCTGACGACAGATGTGGGTATCGAATATTTCTACAATGAACTGCTACGCGATGCCGGCGGTACGATTATCGGTGCCATTAGCTACGACAGTGAGAACGGCAGTGATACATTATTTGGCAAAGCCATCAGAAATGTAGCAGGGCGCATCATTAGTTTCGTACGTTACTCCGATCGGGCATATTCAACCATCTACGATAGCACTGTATACACATGGAGCGGCCAATGGCCTGGTCAGGCAATACAATACGACATGACGGACCCTTCAGATCCGATACCATTAACAAGACTCGTACTGACATTCAACACCAATGGATTGCTATCAAAAATGGACGGGCAGGAGTGGGACGACATTGACGGCAAGTGGGACCCTCAGGTATTATCTTCCGTTTTCACCTACGACAACAACCCCTCTCCGCTGGCAGGTACACTCGACGAATTTTTGGTTGGTTTTCGTGACCTGATAGGGAACAGAAATTTGCTGAAAATAGAAGGGGGTACAGCGGGTATATTGGCGCCATTGAGCGAAAACACCTACCAGTACCGGACCGACGGCCGGCCGGCATCAGCCAATATAAAGTCTCTCATCAGTGCCAGTGGGGCCAAATCGGTCAATCAATTGTTCTTTTACCGATAAAGTACAAGAGCCGGCAACGCAGCGCACCTTGATTACTGCCGGCAACGCTGCTGTTGTTTCTGCAGCAAATCGGCACGGCGGGCTTCAGGCACATTTTCGTAGTCAAATGGGCAGTGCATACAGCCGTTGCCGCAGCAGCTGCCACGATCAAGGTGGTACTTTTCGGTGAGCACTATATATCCCTGCTCGTTGTAGTAGTAGTCTTCGCCTTCTTTCAGGTGCAATTTCATGGGTGTATCAGTCGATCGGTGCGTTAATCAGGTGTCGGTAGACAGCTCAGTTTGCTTGATCCATTCGGCAAACGAAGCATCCAGTGCCAACGGCAACTCGGCTGGTAAGCTAAAGCAGCAGTAGTGAATTTTGCCGCTTTGTGCGATGTCGAGCCCCTCATAATGCGTTTTGATGTTCAACAGTTCAGGCGCCTGTGCCTGCTGGTACACATCGTTGAAACAAGTAACGAGGTGACAGCCGTAATGTTCGATCACCTTGAGCGTGAAGCGAAACAGCAGTGGCGAGTCGGTTTTTAAATGAATAAGGGCGCCAGGCGCTAAAAAACGCTGGTACTTGCGCAAAAAGCCGGGGTGCGTGAGCCGCTTTTTGGCCCGGCTGGTGCGCAACTGCGGATCGGGAAAGGTGAGCCATATTTCCGCCACTTCGCCGGGTTCAAAATATTGGTCGATGCGTTCTATTTGGGTGCGCATAAAGCCCACATTGGACAGCCCTTCTTGCAGGGCGGTTTTGGCACCTACGTACAGCCGGTTGCCTTTTACATCTACCCCCAAAAAGTTGCGCTGCCAAAACATCCTGCCCAGCCCTACTGCGTATTCCCCTTTGCCGCAGGCCAGTTCCAGGGTCAGCGGTTGTGGTTTTTCAAAAAAATGAGACCACCGGCCGGCCATCCCTTCCGGATATTCCAGCACGTTCTTAAAGTCTTTGATGGCCGCAAAGCGGATCAGTTTTTTTTGGCCCATAGGGCGGCAAAGGTAGGTGTGTAGCCCCACCCGTCGCCCATGCTGGAAGCCTTGCACCAGGCTTTCCGTGCCCCCCCAATCAACCAATTAACTAATTAACCAATCACCCCACCAACCAATCCTTCATTCCCCAATTTTGCAGCATGCTCAAACCTGCCTCTCTGGCCGATATAAAAGCCGAACTGCAGACGCTGCCCCCCGACGAACTGCTGGCACTGTGCCTGCGGCTGGCCCGCTTTAAGCAAGACAATAAAGAGCTGCTGAGCTACCTGCTGTTTTCAGCCCATGATACAGATGCATTTATGGCAACGGCACGCAGCGCTATCAGCAGCGGCTTTGCCGAGGTAAATACAACAAGCATTTTTTACGCCAAAAAAACGCTGCGAAAGCTGCTGCGCCAGGTAAACAAAATAGCCCGCTACGCTGCCGACAAAGAGGTGGAAGTGGCCCTGCACCTGCACTGGGCGGCCTGCCTGCGCCAGCTGCCCCATCACCTTACCAATACGGCCATTGTAGAAAAAATGCTGGCCAGCCAGCTACAAAAGATAGGCAAGCTGATAAAGGGACTGCACGAAGACCTGCAGTACGATTATAAACGCCAGCTGCAGGCCATCCGCGGTTAGCACACACGGGCGGCCACAAAGTGTGTTTTGAAACTTGCAATGAATGCCTATCTTGACTGCAAATGCAAGTCCATGTCGCAGCAGCCGTTTGATACAAAAGACATTTTCAACCAGGAAGAAAGATTTGTGACACCGCCCACCAGCGATGAGCGAACGCTGGCCATCCTTTGTCATTTACTGGGCTATTTTCTTAGCTTCTTGGTGCCGCTCATTATTTATCTGGTCAAAAAAGATGAGTCGCCGTATGTGGCAGCGCATGCCAAGGAGGCATTGAATTTTCAGATCACGCTGTTTCTGGTAGTTATCGGGCTGTTCATTACCATCATTGGCATTTTGCTGGTTTGGGTAGTGGCCATAGTTGCCATGGTACTGGCCATTGTAGCTACCGTAAAGGCAGCCGAAAACAAGCTGTACCGCTACCCGCTTACACTCAGGCTGATCAAGTAGCTACCTAATCAAAACTCTGGTTTCGCGTAGCAGCCAATTGCAGCAATCGGTTGTATTGCTCAGGCGTCAGATCATTGTAAAAAAAGTAGATGGGATCCACCTTCACGCCGTTTTTGATGACCTCGTAGTGCAGGTGGGCGCCGGTGCTTTTGCCGGTGCTGCCTACCCAGCCTATTACTTCGCCCCGCTTTACAGTTTGGCCGGCACGGGCCTTTATGCGCACCATGTGGGCATAAAGGGTTTCGTAGCCAAAGCCGTGGTCAATCACCACATTATTGCCATAGCCGCCGCTGTTAAAGCTGGCTTCTTTTACCCGCCCATCGGCGGTAGCGTATATGGGGGTGCCGGTAGGCGCCGTAAAGTCGAGGCCCGCATGCATTTTGGGCACTTTATAAATGGGATCAATGCGGTAGCCAAAGCCGCTGGCAATGCGTTCCAGGTCCTTGTTGGCCACCGGCTGTATAGCGGGGATGGCTGCCAGCAGGTCCTGCTTGCGTTCTATCATTTTTTCGATGCTGCCAAAAGAGGTCTGCTGGGCATTCAGCCGGTTGTGCAGGCGCTGCAGCTGGGCCGCCATATCGGTTATCAGCTGCTCTTGCCCCATGCTTTGTACTTTTTTCAGTTCGGCTATTTCATCCAGCAGGCGGGCCCGGGCACTATCGGGCAGGGGGTCGGCTTCAAAAATGCTGCGATACACGTTATTGTCCCGCCGTTCCAGTGTGGCCAGGCGTTGCTCCAGCTCGTCTATCTGGCGGCTCAGTAGCTGGTAGTTCGATCGCAGGTTGGCATTTTCCTGCTGCAGGGTCCGCTCATTGGCACTGGGAAAATAGCGCTGCCCGATGAGTACAATGATGAACGCCGTGGTAAGCGCTGCCGCCACAAACCCAAAAATGCGCAACAGCTTTACCCGCAAGGGTGTCACCAGCTTTTCGTAGCGCAGTGTATGGGTGTTATAGAAATACTTTACTTTTTTCACGACGGCCGCATTCGCTGTTTTGCTGGCGGGGCTGGCCGGTGGCCGGGCACCAAAATGGCCCACCTTGCACCGCCCCTAATCTTTACCTTTGCCCACCTTTTACCGACGGGGAGGCTGCCAAAAATAGCCCTTCGCCGTGTCATACCGCTCATTTTTGCGATGGGTGGAAGCCTCGCCCTGGCATGGCCCGCCGGCGGTAAAAACTGAAAACCAACTTGCTATGATGACCGCCGCTCAAATACGCCAGCAGTTTCTCGACTTTTTTGCCTCTAAGCAGCACCAGGTGGTGCCCAGCGCCCCGATAGTGGTAAAAAATGACCCGACCCTCATGTTTACCAATGCAGGCATGAACCAGTTCAAAGATTATTTTTTGGGCAACCAAACCCCCGCCAGCAAGCGGGTGGCCGATACCCAAAAATGCCTGCGGGTAAGTGGCAAGCACAACGACCTGGAAGAAGTGGGTGTAGACACCTACCACCACACCATGTTTGAAATGCTGGGCAACTGGAGCTTTGGCGACTATTTCAAAACAGAAGCCATTGCCTGGAGCTGGGAACTGTTGACCGAAGTGTATCAAATTCCGAAAGACCGCCTGTACGTGACCGTGTTTGAGGGCGATGCCAAAGAGGGCCTGCCGAAAGATGAAGAAGCCGCTGCGGAATGGGCCAGGTGGATCGACCCCAGCCGCATTTTGCTGGGCAATAAAAAGGACAACTTTTGGGAAATGGGCGATACCGGGCCCTGTGGCCCCTGTACCGAAATACATGTGGACTGCCGCCCCGATGCCGAACGGGCCGCGGTAGATGGCAAAACCCTGGTGAACAACGATCACCCGCAGGTGATTGAAATATGGAACAATGTATTCATGCAGTTCAACCGGTTGAAAGACGGTAGCCTGCAGCCGCTGCCTGCCCGCCACGTAGATACGGGTATGGGCCTGGAGCGGCTGGTACGGGTGCTGCAGGGAAAAAACAGCAACTACGATACCGATCTTTTTACAGGCACCATTGCTGCGGTAGAAAACATCACCGGCACCAAATACGACTTCAGCGATAGCAAGCAGGCCGTGGCTTTCCGCGTACTGGCCGATCATATCCGTGCCATCAGCTTTACCATTGCCGACGGACAGCTGCCCGGCAATACCGGTGCCGGCTACGTCATCCGACGCATACTGCGCCGGGCAGTGCGCTACTACTACAGCTACCTGGGCTACAAGCAGCCGCTGCTGCACCAGCTGGTGCCGGTGCTGGCTACACAATTTGAGCAGGTATTTGCCGAACTGAAAAAGCAGGAAGCATTTGTAAGCAAAGTGGTGATGGAAGAAGAACAGGCGTTTTTGGCTACGCTGGAAAAAGGACTAAAACGCATGGCCGAATTGATGGCGGATAGCAATGCGCTAATTGCCGGCGATAAAGCATTTGAGCTGTATGATACGTACGGCTTTCCGCTGGACCTGACCCGCTTGATAGCTGCCGAAAACAGCCTGCAGGTAGATGAGGCTGGATTTGAAGCAGCCATGCTGCAGCAAAAAAATCGCAGCCGTGCTGCCACTACGCTCGATACCGGCGATTGGCAGATCGTCAACGAAACACCGGGCCTGGGCTTTGTGGGCTACACCGACCTGAACGTAGGCACCCACGTACAGAAGTACCGCAAGGTGAGTGCCAAGGGCAAAGAGCAATACCAGATTGTGCTGGCCAGTACGCCTTTTTATGCCGAAAGCGGCGGGCAGGTGGGCGATCAGGGCTGGCTGCAGTGGGCCGAAGAGCAAGTGGCAGTGGTAGACACCAAAAAAGAGAATGACCTGATTGTACACTTTGTAGACAGCCTGCCCCAAAGCCTGGAAGGCGATGTACGGGCGGTGGTAAATGCTGAACGCCGGTTGTACACCATGTACAACCACACAGCCACCCACCTGATGCATGCTGCGCTACGCCGGGTGCTGGGTACCCATGTGGCACAAAAAGGCTCGCTGGTCAATGATGAATACCTACGCTTCGACTTTTCGCATTTTAGTAAACTGAGCGAAGATGAAATACGCCAGGTAGAAAAAATGGTGAACGACCAGATACGGGCCAACATTCCCGTAATGATAGAAAGCCTGCCCAAGGAAGTGGCCCTGCAGCGTGGCGCCATGGCCCTGTTTGGCGAAAAGTATGGCGATGAGGTACGGGTCGTCACTATCGATCCTGACTACTCGGTAGAGCTATGCGGCGGCACGCATGTGATGCATACCGGTATGATTGGTTTGTTTGCCATCAGCAGCGAAGCGGCGGTGGCAGCCGGCGTGCGCCGTATCGAAGCTTTTACCGGCCCTGCTGCGTTTCGCTATTTCAGCCAAAGCATCGATAACCTGAAAGAGCTGGGTACGCTGCTGAAGGCAAAGGACCCGCTGAAGGCAGTAGACCGATTGCTGACAGAAAATGCACAGCTGAAAAAACATGTAGAAATGCTGGAAGCCCGGCAGCTGGTGGCCATCCGCAATGAGCTGTTGCAAAAAGATGAAATAATAAACGGCATCAACTTTATAGGCGATGTGGTAGAGGTACCCAATGCCGATGCCCTGAAGCGCCTGTGCTTCGATATGAAAAATCACCTGACAGACTATGTGGTTGTACTGGCTACGAATATTGGCGGCAAGCCATTTGTAGCCGTGAGCATAGCCGATAATGTGGTGGCTGCCAAAGGCCTGGATGCTGGTGCCATTATCAAGCAGCACCTGGCACCCATCATCAAGGGGGGCGGTGGCGGACAGAAAAATCTGGCCACTGCCGGCGGACAAGATGCCAGCCAACTGGCGCAGGTAATAACAGTGGTAAAAAATCTTTTGTAGGCCCAATAAGAAAGCAGGTATGTGTGTACGCAGGCGACTATCAGGCGCCTGGCTGCTATTGCTGGCTGCCGGCTTGCAGGTTGCTGTTCAGTCACAGGCGCAGTCGGTTATCAGTGCCGATTCATTGAGCAGCTGGGTGCAGCAGCTCAGCCACGATAGCATGGAGGGCCGCCTTACCAACTCGGCTGGGGGTAGCAAAGCAGCCCGCTGGCTCGAAAGCAGATTTTTGCTGTTGGGGCTTCACTCCGTACAGGGCAATGATGGATTCTTTCATGTGTACAACTACGAGTACGGCGAAGTAGCCATGCAGAGCGTAAACATGATGGGTGCCATTCGTGGCGGCTTGTACCCCGATAGCATCATCATCATTTCTTCGCACTACGATCATATTGGCACGGTGGCGCAGTACCAAAAGGTATTTGGTATGGATGATCCGCTGAGCAATACGCCGGTGCGCAAAGGCGATCGTATTTATAATGGGGCCAATGATAATGCATCGGGGGTGGCCTGTATGCTGGGCCTGGCGCAATACATCAATGCCCTGCCTGTATTGCCCGATTATACGGTATTGTTTGTGGCTTTTAGTGGCGAAGAACTAGGGCTGAAAGGATCACAGGCGCTGGCAGATGAAATGGAGCCAGGATTGATCAAGCGGGTCATCAATCTGGAAATGATGGGCCGACCCCGCGGTGATAAGCCCATTCACTACACCCCCATGCTCACCGTAGCTGCTGGCGATAAGACCACGCTTGACTTATTCAATAGTCAGTACCGGCAAATGAGTAAAGACAGCTCTGGCCAGCCACTTTACAGCGTGGCCCGTAGCGCCCGGTTTGGCAGCCTGTATGAGCGAAGTGATAACTACAGTTTTTTTCTGAAAGGTATTCCTGCCAATACCATTATGCTTACCGGCGACCGCGACCCCTACTACCATCACCCGGGCGATGAATGGAATACGCTGGACTACGAGCTGATGGCTAAAAACCTGCAAGCCATTGCTTTGTCAGTGCTGCCATTTTTATTTTCGAAAAAATAGGGGAGTGGGGCGGCTAACTGACGCCTATAGATCGGGCTTCTTTCCTGCATATTTGTTTATGCGAGCAGAAGTCCCTTCATTGTTATCAGTGCTGTGTTGGCTACTACTGGCAGCCTGCCAGCAGCCCGCACCAGCCAGGCCGGCCCCGCAGCCGCAGCCCGGTGCCTACTTCGAAATACCAGTTAGCGATATGCCTCGGGCTGTTCGTTTTTACGAAGTGGTGTTTGGCTATCGCTTTCAGCCAGATACCATCGATGGCCATGAAATGGCAATTTTTCAGGCTGATACAGCAGGGGCCGGTATTGGTGGGGCCTTGGCCAAAGGCAGCATCTACCAGCCAGATACCAGCGGGGTACTCATTTATTTGCGCTGCGCCGATATAGCAGGCACACTGCAAAAAGCTACAGCAGCCGGTGGCAAAATATTGTACGCCCAAACACCGCTGGGCGATAGCAGTTTTGTGGCCGAAATAATGGATAGTGAGGGCAACAGAATAGCACTGCTGCAACGCCCATTTAAAAATTGATCG
>JALOMC010000045.1 GCA_025455665.1 Chitinophagaceae bacterium
AGTTTCGGGGTGTTTGGCGTAAAAGTCTTCCAGGCTGTCCAGTCGGTATACATTTTTCCAGCCACCGCCGGCAAACGGCTTCATGTAAGCAGGAAAGCCGACATAGTCGAAAATGCCCTGCCAATCCATGGGGTAGGCCAGGTTGGTAAAGCTTTCATTGCTGGTGTCGGTCGGGTGCTCGTACGAGGGCAGGATGACGGTTTTGGGCACCGGCACATCTATTTTGGTAGCCAGGCAGTTATTGAAAAACTTTTCATCGGCACTCCACCAAAAAGGATTGTTGATGACCGCTGTACCGGTCAGGGCTGCATTTTTCAGGAAAGCCCGGTAAAAAGGAACGTCCTGCGAAATGCGATCGATGATCACTGCATAATCGGTGGCTTCGCCCTGTGCCACCTTGTTTATGCTGACCGGTTCGGCGCTGATGCCGGGCACCTGTTTGCTGTTGATGCGTTCGATAACGCCGTACGGAAAGGAGCGTTCCTTGCCAAAAAGCACACCTATTTTTTTCATGGTATCGGTTTTGAGTGATGATTGGTGCTGATAAACGAGCATTGGCGGCAGCCCGCCAGCCCGGTGATTGTTTCAAATGTAGCGGGCATTGGTTCAGTTCACCAAATCCGAATGGGTATTTCCCGATCCGGCTACCGGCCGCTGCTGCCAAAACCGCACATTGCGCCGTATACCGGCATACCTGGCCCGCTTCAGGGGCGATTGGCGAAACACCTGTTTGAATTGTTCTTCGGTCATGGCCTCCCAATCATCGCCGCTTAGCTGCAGCAGGCCTGGCAGCGGGGTAAAGGCGGCTTCGTGGTGAGGGCGGGCAAACCGGTTCCATGGGCATACATCCTGGCAGGTATCGCAGCCAAACATCCAGTTGTCAAATTTTCCCTGCATGTCTGCCGGTATCAGGGCTTCTTTCAATTCTATGGTGTAGTAGCTGATGCAGCGGCTGCCATCTACCACTTTATCGGGCAAAATGGCGCCAGTAGGGCAGGCATCGAGGCAGCGGGTGCAGGTGCCACAAAAATCGGCGGCCATTGGGGCATCGGGGGCCAGCGCCAAATCGGTAATGAGGGTAGCAATGAAAAAAAAACTGCCACCGCCGCGGGTAATCAGGTTGCCGTTTTTACCCACCCAGCCCAGGCCACTTTGTTGAGCCCAACTGCGCTCCAGCACAGGGGCACTATCTACAAAACCACGGCCCTGGATATCGCCAAATTTTTCGCGAAGCCGGCGAAACATTTCGTTTAGCTGAGGCCGGATCACGTCGTGATAATCCTGCCCATAAGCATACTTGCTGATTTGTGGAAGATTTGACGACTGTTGGTGCGACGGAAAATAGTTTTTCAGCACAGTTATCACCGATTTTGCACCAGATATCAGTTTGCGTGGGTCAATTCGGAGATCAAAGTAATTTGCCATATAATGCATGCTGCCATGCATACCCTTGTTCAACCATGCTTCTAATCGTTTTGCATCGTCCGTCAGTTCGCAGGCCGTGGCTATGCCGCAATGCTCAAATCCCACTGCACGGGCCGTTTGCTTCACAAAATCTTCGTTCGATATCATGTTGCACTTACTTCACCTGAGCAATGTCAATGTATTAATTGGCCCCGCTGCTCAGTTTTGCCGAATATAGTCTGAAATCGCTTTGCACCATGGTTGCGGGTATGCTACCACACCATGTATGCCTGGCCCACCAGTGTTTGACCCGAAAAAAGATACCCATGAAAAAGTTCCTGCTCGCTGCATTCGTTCTGTTGGCTGGTTTATCCAGTGCTCAAAGTGGTAATCCGGATGAGAAAATTGATTTCAAATTCGGCAAGGTCACCAAGGAAGACTTCATTTTGCCGCCCGATGCCATCCAGCAAGATGCAGCCGCCTACATTGTGATTGATAAAGGCTATACCGAATTTGTGGGTAATAGCAAAGGCTGGTTCTCTCTCCGCTTCACCCGCAAAATGCGCATCAAAATCAACAATGCCAATGGGGTAGATGCGGCCGATTTTCAAATTCCGGTGTACCGCAGTGGCAGCACTGTAGAAAAATTGCAAAACCTGAAGGCCGTTTCGTACAACCTTGACAATGGCCAGATAACCGAAACCTATCTGAAGAGTGATCAGATTTTTGAAGACAAATACAGCCGCAATCTCGAGCTGCGCAAGTTTTCGGTGCCGGGTGTAAAGGCGGGCAGCCTGGTAGATGTAACCTATGTGCTGGAAAGCGATTTTTTGAGCAACCTGCAGCCGTGGACATTTCAGGGCCAATACCCCCGCTACTGGAGCGAATATGAGGTCGACTTCCCGCAGTTTTTTCACTACGTCATGATAGCCCAGGGCTACCAGCCGTATCACCTGCGTACCTCCAAAGAAGACCGCATGAATTTCAGTGTGCTTATTCCCAGTGAAGATGGCATTGGAGGCCGCAGCGAAATGGCCAGCTTTTCGGCCAACGTGCAATATACCCGCTGGGTCATGAAAAATGTGCCGGCGCTGAAAGAAGAACCCTTTACCAGCACCTTGAACAATCACATCTCAAAAATCGATTTTCAGCTGAGCCAATATCGCTTCGAAGGCCA
Organism: Chitinophagaceae bacterium; assembly: GCA_025455665.1. GTDB lineage: Bacteria > Bacteroidota > Bacteroidia > Chitinophagales > Chitinophagaceae > Phnomibacter. The sequence continues at coordinate 2,582 of JALOMC010000045.1, forward strand.
ACCCATCCGCAATATGATGGGCAACTGGCCACAGATGGTAAACAGCCTGAATAATTATGAAGACTTTGGCGCCAGCCTGTACAAGGGCAATGGGTTTTTAGACGAAGAGCTGAAGGCGGTAATAGCCGGCGCCGGCAGCCAGCTTGATAAAGCCAAACGTATTTACGCATATGTGCGTGATAAGTACACCTGCACTTCCTCCCGGGGACTGTACCTCACCAATGGTCTGAAAAATGTGATCAAAACCAAAAGTGGCAACGTGGCTGATATCAACCTGCTGCTGACAGCCATGCTCAACCACGAGAAGATTGAAACACACCCGCTCATTTTGTCTACCCGTTCGCACGGCCTTACCCACGAAATTTACCCACTGATGGACCGCTACAACTATGTGGTGGCGCAGGCCAAAATAGATGGAGTAACCTACAACCTGGATGCCACGGAGCCGGGCCTGCCTTTTGGGGTACTTCCGCCGCAATGCTACAATGGGCATGCTCGCCTTATTCATGGCTTCGGTCCGCCCGTTTACCTCATGCCCGATAGTGTGGAGGAAAAGAAAACCACGCAGCTTTTCATGACCGTTTCTGAAAATGGGGAATGGAAGGGTGAGTTACGCAGCAGCCTGGGCAATTTCGAATCGCTGACGATGCGCCAGATTGCCAGGGCGAAAGGCAAAAAAGACATTATTGATGCCATCAAAAAACAAGTGCCTACCGAATTCAGCATCGGTGAGCCCACCTTCGAAAACATTGATTCGGGAGATGCCAATGTAAGTGTGATTTACGAGGTGAAACCCGAGGTAGAAGAGGATGCGGATGTGATTTACCTGAATCCGATGGTGGCCGAAGGCTTTAAGGAAAATCCGTTTGGATCGGCCGAGCGAAAGTATCCCGTGGAAATGCCGTATGCCAGCAGCGAAATGTTCATAGCTAATATCGAGATTCCGAAGGGCTATGTGGTAGAAGAAATTCCGAAAAGCACGAAAGTGAATTTGTTTGAAAATGACGGATTCTTTGAGTACATCGTCAGCAAAGACGCCGAGCGGGTAATGCTGCGCTGCCGGTTGGTTATTCACAAAGCCGATTTCATTGCCGATGATTATGAGCCACTCCGGGAATTTTTCAGCTATGTGGTAAAAAAGCAACAAGAAACCATCGTATTCCGTAAAAAGAAATAAGCCATGAAGCAGCAACTGGCAACGTGTATATTGATAGCAGGTGCCGCACTGGTGGCACTGGCAGCCCGGTCGCAGGAGTTTTCTGTTTCTAAAATACCAGATTCGCTGCTCAAGGGCGCCAACGTAGTCAAGCGGGTAGATGAGCATGAGTTGAAAATCAGCTCCCGCTCAAAGGCCTCCTATCGGCATAGGAGGGTGTATACCATCCTCAACGAAAAGGCCGATGGATGGGCCGTGTCTGGCGAAAGCTACGACAACCGCTTCTTCAGCATCGATGATATTGAGGGCCACTTGTACGATGCAGCCGGCAACAAGATCAAGTCGCTCAAAAAAAGCGAAATACGCGACCTCAGTGGCATGGGAGGCGGTACCGAGGTGTCCGATAATCGAATCAAGGAGTTTGGATTTTACCATCGCACTTATCCCTACACCGTCGAGTTTGTGACCGAAACGAATTTCCGTGGCCTCATGTTTTTGCCTACCTGGCGGGCCATCGAGGCCGAGCTGATGAGTGTGCAGCAAACCAGTTTCCGCATTCAGCATCCGGCCAGTGTAGACATATTGTACAAGGCCTTCAACTACTCCGAAGCACCGCAAAAAGGCAATGATGGCAGCGATGTGGTGCTCAAGTGGCAATTGCAGGGTCTGCGGGCCCGCAGTGCCGAGTACCAGGCGCCGCCTTGGTCTGAACTAACCCCCAGTGTATTTACGGCCATGAAAGAGTTTGAAATGGGCGACTATGCCGGCAGCAATGCCAGTTGGGAAGCCTTTGGCAACTTTGTGCACACCCTGGTCAAAGGCCGCGATCAGCTACCGCCCGATTTGGCGGCCAAAGTAAACGAACTGGTGGCCGGCAAAACCGATACCTACGATAAAGTGGCCACCTTGTATAAGTACCTGCAGGAAAATACCCGCTACATCAGTATTCAGCTGGGTATAGGTGGCTGGCAGCCTTTTGATGCCGCTTTTGTACACAGCAAAAAGTATGGCGATTGTAAGGCCCTTACCAATTTTATGATGGCCATGCTCAAGCAGGCTGGTATCCCATCTATTTACTCCGTTATCAAGTCGGGCCGCGGCGTTACCCGCTTCCTCAGCGATTTTCCATCCTCGCAGTTCGATCATGTTATTTTGTGCGTTCCTAATAACAAGGATACCATTTGGCTGGAATGTACCAGCAGCACCATGCCGGCGGGCTATCTGGGCGACTTTACCTGCAACCGGCCCGCCCTGCTGGTAAAGGAAACCGGCAGCCAACTGGTACGCACTCCGCATTACAACAGCTTGCAGAATATGCAGGTACGCCGCATTAGTGCTCGCCTGCTGCCCGATGGCTCTATGAAATGCGAGTCGAATACCTCTTATAAGGCCCTGCAGTTTGATAATGTGCACGACATGCTGCACCAACTGCCTCGTGACAAGCAAAAGGAGATACTGCAACGCAGTATCAACCTCGGCACCTATGAAATTGTCGACTTCAATTATGAAGAGCATCCCGGCCGCCTGCCATCGGTAGATGAAAAGCTGGAAATTGCAGTGCTCAATTATGCTCAGGTTACCGGCAAGCGCCTCATGCTCGTGCCCAATGTGCTCAGCCGCTACAACTGGCGCCTGAGCAAAGACTCGAGCCGCCAGTTTGATATTGTGTTCACCTATCCTTTTTGCGATGTCGACAGTGTCAGCATCGAAGTGGGTGAGGGCTACCGTGCCGAATCGCTGCCGAAGCCTGTGAAGCTTGAAACTGCTTTTGGTAGCTACGAAACATTTACCGAGCTGCGTGGCACCACCCTGCACTATTACCGCCGCATGCAGCGGCAGGAGGGGCGCTATCCTGCCAGCAAATGGCCCGAGCTGGTGCAGTTTATGGAAGACATTACCAAGGCTGACCGGGCCAAAGCGGTGCTGGTAAAAGCTACCGAATAGCCAGCCCGTAAAAAAGACCCTCAGGCACAGTCAAACCGGCAATACAGTTCATGGGTATTGCCGTTTTTTTTGGTACCCTGTCCTCGCAGGATACCCTGGGTGTTGGCTCTTGGCGCTGTGTAGGCGGTGCTGCCCAATGCAGGGCCTTGCCACTACCAGTGCAGGGCTGGCTGAGCTAATTCTGCATGCTGGTTGACTGGCATTATTTGCTACAACGGCGCCGGTCGCCTGCCTATGGTCGAATTGGCGTATTGTTGACCGGCAGGGCTATCATCTGAACGGCAAGACCCACCGGTTTATGCATTGCTTGCACTGTCCGGTATTCGCAGTGGTCGTTTTCATTTAAGTGTGTTTATCATTGCACCGGCTTTCCTGCAAAAAGCTATTGAATCGTTTATAATTAAAATCGAGAAAGAATGTTGCTCGAATCGTTCGTGAAAAAACTGCTCGGCCGGATTCCCTATATCCGGTATGCCTATTTGTATCGGAAAAATTGTGTGCAGCGCCCCGGTCACTATTACTCGCCGGTAGTCGACCTTGATGATTTAGCAAAACGAAAGGATGCCATCTGGCAAAGTGGTCGCAGTCTTCCCGGTATCGATCTTAATACTGCTGAGCAACAGTCGTTTTTGGCTTTGCTCAAAGAGTACAGCGGCAAGTTTCCCTTTCATGAGCATGAAGGAAACGGGTATCGGTATTACCTCGACAACAAAACTTATCCGCATGCCGATGGGCTTGTCCTGTTTTCGATGTTGCATCATTTCAGGCCGAAAAAGATTATTGAGGTAGGCTCAGGTTTTTCTTCGGCGCTGATGTTGGATACCAAGGATCACTTTCTGAAATACGCCATTGAACTGACATTCATTGATCCGAATCCGGCAGATCGGCTTTTCGGGCTGTTGAAAGAAAACGACTATCAGGATGTAACCATCATTGATGATATTGTACAGAATGTCGGGATAGATGCATTTTCTCGTCTGGGAGAGAACGATATACTCTTTATTGATAATTCACACGTATCCAAAACAGGCAGTGATGTGAACTATCTGATGACTAATATACTGCCGCAATTGAATAAAGGCGTTATCGTCCATATCCATGACATTTTCTACCCATTTGAGTATCCCGAAGATTGGCTATTTGCACATAAATTGAACTGGAACGAGATTTATGGTGTGCATCAGTTCCTGTTGTTCAACCAGGCTTTTAAAATCATTTTCTTCTCCGATTACGTGCAGCAAACATTTGCTGCCAACCTGCGGCAAGAGGTGCCAATGCTGTACAAAGGGCGGCCAGGTAGCCTGTGGATTCAGCGTGTGTAGGGGCCATGCTGTGCTCGCCTGGCTCATTACTTATTGTCCGGTTGGGTTATTGATTAGGCCCGCTTCAAAAAAAGAAGCCCGGCCCGATGCGCTGCAAATAGCCGAAAATGTCCTGCACACAAGCCGGTAAAATTATTTGTAGGGATTGATCTGTAAGATTTTTGGCAGGCCACTATCTTCCGTGCTGTGTTCGCCATCGTCGATATTGAAACCAGCGGGGGCAATGCCGCTACCGGCGCCATTACCGAAATAGCCATTGTGCTGCACAGTGGCACCGAGGTAGAAGGCCGCTACAGCACGCTGGTGCATCCGCAGCAGCCCATTCCCCGCTACATTACTGCCCTTACGGGTATCAGCGATTTTATGGTGGCCGACGCCCCCTCGTTTCAAGACATTGCCGAACAAGTGCACCGCCTGCTCAGCGGCCGGGTGTTTGTAGCCCACAATGTCAATTTTGATTACTCTTTCATATTTCACCAACTGCAAATGGCCGGCCTGGCCTGGCAGGCCAAAAAGCTGTGCACGGTGCGCTATGCCCGCAAGGTGCTGCCAGGCCGCAGCAGCTACAGCCTCGGCAATATTTGCCGCGACCTCGGCATTGCCAATGAACAACGGCACCGGGCCGGCGGCGATGCAGATGCCACCACTCAGCTATTCGAATACCTGCTGAGCCGTGATGCCGGACAGCAGCACCTGCAAAGTTTTCTGAAGGGCAAAACAGCCGAAAACTACCTGCCCATGCACCTGCCGGCGGCCGAGCTGAATAAGCTGCCTTTTTGCCCCGGTGTGTACTACTTCAAAGATCAGACTGGCAAAGTGCTGTATGTGGGCAAAGCCGTGAATTTGCGCTTCCGGGTGCGCAGCCATTTTGCCAACAATAGCAGCAGCCAGCGCAAGCAGGAGTTTTTGCGGCAGATACATTCGGTAGACTACCACGTGTGTGTGAGCGAACTACACGCCCTGGTATGGGAAGAACTCGAGATTAAACGGCTGTGGCCGCCGCACAATCGGAGCCAGAAAGGCTTCAGCCAGTGGTTTGGCTTGTACGAGCTGCAAGATCAGCGGGGCCTCACCCGCATGGCGGTCGAAAAGCGTCGCAAGCACTTGCAGGCCATTGCTTCCTTTCACCGGGTAGAAGAGGGCTACAGTGCCGGCCGGCAGTTGCAGCTGCAGTTTGAGATAGACGAGCAGCTATTTTTTGCTACGGCGCCGGCCAGCCGGCCGCTGACTGCCAAAGAAGTAAAGCAGCACAATCGGAAAATGCAGCAAGCCATCGATCATTTGCGCAGCCAGCTGCCCGATTTGCTGATAGCAGATACCGGCCACGATGAAGTGGGGCAGCCATTGTCGGTGGTGTATGTGATCGAGCAGGGGCGCTTCACAGGCATTTACCAAACAGCAGATAGCAATTTGCCGGCAGCCGATATCATCAGGGCGCAAAAGCAATTGCTGCCCGACAACGATTATGTAAAAGCTCTTTTGTACCGGCACGTGCAAATGAAGCCGGATGCCATCATTCAGTAAGGCGCTGCATATTTGCGTATGCGTTGTTTTATTGTTTTTGCGGCATTACTGCTGCTGTCGTGCGGCCAGCGTACTACGCCCGCTGTGCCTAATGAGGACCAGGTGGATACCGTGTATACCAACAAGCAGGACCTGATCAGCAAAGAGCGAACCAGCATAAGTGCTGAACCAGTAGCCACCTACCGCGAAAAGCTAGCCGACGAACTAAACGACTGGTACTTTAGTGTGCAAGTGTTCGAAACGAAGTATCGTTTTCACTACCTCATGAAAATAGGCTATGAAGAAATGCGGGTGACCGATACATTGAAACTACCGAACCTGGGCATGGAGCCAAAGCTGGTGCTGGCCAAAGGGCCACAACCTTACAGCTGCCGCATTAGTTTTTACGATCACAAAAATCAATTGCGGGAGTACAAAGAAGTGGTGTTCAAAAATGGTAAACTGAAGATAAATGTGCTGCAGCGCTACGCTGTGTACAATCCCTGATTGCTATCTGATGAGTGTGGCGCTGCTATCGGCCAGGCCTACCAATACACTCTCGCCGGTGCGGCTTACCCGCAGGGCGCCAAATGCGGCTCCGCTGTACTTGTCGGCTTGCCCTTCCTGAAAAAAGTACGACTCGGCGCCAATGCGCACCTGCCAGCCATTTTGCCAGAAGCGAATGGGTATTTCATCGGCGCTTAATGGTGATAGGCTGCGTTGAAAGCGGCGTAGCCGGGCAATACCACTGTCGCCAAGTGTTACAATCACGTAGCCGCCGCTAATCCGCTGCCCGCCTATGTCGAAACGTTTCTGCTGTCGGCGTATGGTGTCGGTCAGGCTGTAGTTCAGTCGCATGTAGTCGCCCTGCATCAAAGAGCGTGGATCGACGGGTGCCAGCCGCAGCAGTACCAATGGCGCTTCGGCCAGCAGTTGTTCTTTGCCTTTTACGCTCCAGCCAAAAAATGCTAAGACCAGCACCAGGTTGGCAACTATCAGGAGGGGGCGTACTCGTTTCATGCTTGTTTGTTTTTGCCAAAGGCGAAATAGTAAAAGAGCAGCAAGACAACGCCCGTTGCTGCCATCATGATTGATTTTTGAAGCAGGGTCCAGCTGAGATCATAATAGTACTGCGATACGTAGTACAGCATGGCTGCCAAGCCCAGCCACCAACTAGTGCGGTAGCCGTAGCCAAAGCCCAATAGGGCCACCAGCACACTGCCACCAATGGCGGGATTGAATACCGTGCCTGCCAGCGCCGCTACGATGGCCATGGGTATCCATTTGCCCAGCCTCTTCAATGCCGGCATTTGCCAGCTGGCTATGCCCAGCAACACCAGCATGCAGCCGCCACAAGCCACAGCATAGGGCTGCGCTTTGGGCATGATGCCAGATTTGCCGGGTACAAACAGTGCAATGAGCAAGGCTACGGCCAGTGCCAATTGCAGCGACGGCAAGCGACTGGCTATCCATTTCCCTGCTTTCAATAGGCTGGCTTCCTGCTGGTGCAGCAACATGAGTGCCGTTGCCATGCCTATGAGGCATACGTGCAGGCCGGCGCCACTATCCTTTTCCAGCGCCAGTGCCGGCAGGCATAGCAGCGCTGCTACCGCCCCTAAAAAGCGCAGCAGGTAGCCACCAGCTGCGGCAAAAATGGCTGCGAAGAAGAACGTGCTGAAAAGGATGATGGTATCATCATTTATCGATTCTTGCAAACCAAACAACAACATGAAGCTGCCAAACAAGACGGCGGTGATGGCCATCGTCTCCAGCATCAGGTGTAGCTGCTGCCGGTCGACGTATACACCGCCGGCTACTAACAAGGTGCCTACTACCACCAGGGCGTTCGGCGAATTGTAAAGGCCCGCACTGGTGAGAAAGCCCAGCAGAAAAAGGGTGGCAAAAAAGCCGCCGATGATGGTGATGGCTTTGATGTAAGTGGGCTGCTGTTGCGAAGCATCGGTAGCCAGCGCTGCTTGCATGGCTACTTCATCGTGCTGCCAGTGTTCGTTGTTGGCCTGGTGCTGGTCAATCAGTTGTTGGAGGGTGTTGGGCAGCATGGGCATTCCATTTTTTTTGAATAAGACGCAATTGATACAGCAGGGCCGTGGTGCCACCAATCATGAAAAAGCCTGTGAACAAGAAAATGCCGGAGCTGTCGAGTAATTCGGTAATGGCGGCGGCCAATAAAAACAAGGTGCTGATACCGCAAAGTGCCAGTGGCAGCAAGCGCCGCTGCTGCAGTCCGGCATAGCAAATGCCAGCATAAAAAAGCGCAATGAGCAAAAGCACATAGGCGGTTCGATACTTATCGAAAATGCAAACGGTACCTGCAATAGTGCAAATGACCACGGTAGCCGTCAGCACCAGCTTGCTGAGGAAGATGCCACCGTGTAAGTGCCGCTTGACGGGGGGTAGCCACAGCAGGATCGTGGCGGCTATATTGCCTGCAGCCATGATGGCCATTTGGTGCCGGCTGGCCGGGTAGCCCAGTACCTGATCGAAGTACAATGTCAGGGTGATATTGGCTAGCAGCAACTGCAGGGCCCACACCAGCCCGCTGCCCGATACCAGGCTCCACGGCAGGCAGGCCAGCGTCCACACAAGAAAAAGATCGTAGGCGTTGGCGCCGGTTTGGTAGATCTGTCCATACACGGCAAACAGGGTGCCGGTAAGCATGGCGGC
>JALOMC010000357.1 GCA_025455665.1 Chitinophagaceae bacterium
CATGGGTATTGAAGAAAGAAAGCAGCGGGAAAAAGAGCAGATGCGGCGCCTGATTTTGGACGCGGCCCGGGCCATCTTTCTTGAAAAGGGCTATTACCAGGCCAGCATCCGCAACATTGCCGATAAAATCGAATACAGCCCCGGTACCATTTACCTGTATTTCAAAGAAAAAGACGAGATCTTTCTGGCCCTCCACAACGAAGCGTTTGGCCAGCTGTTTGAGCTGATGGCACCCCTGCGAATGGTAGAAGATCCGTTTGAGCGTCTCATCGCCATGGGCCGTATTTACACCGATTTCGCCCTGAAAAACAAAGACTTATACGACCTTATGTTCATTATGCAGGCGCCCATGAATATGCTGGACGATGCCTGCCACTGGACAGAGGGCGACCGCGTATTTGACTACCTGGTAGATACAATACGCCAGTGCCAGGCTGGTGGCCGTATGCAAGGGCACGATCCATATACACTCTCCTTCAGCATTTGGAGTGCCATGCACGGCATGTGCGCCCTCTATTGCCGCGACCGTATGATGGTGGTAGCACACGTGGCCGACGAGTTTTCGGACGAAGCAGAATTGCTGGAAGGTTCTTTTCGCTGCTACATCGATATGCTGCGAAAGCTGTGATTTTTTTTGCTCGTAAACTAAACACTGTTTATTAAGTAACCAATATTAATTAAACGCACTCCGTTATGAAACGCACCCTCTTCTTGTTTTGCTATTTCCTGCTGGGTGGCCTGCCGGTACCAGCACAGCAAGCCACTGCCATGCCTGCTACCCTGCAGCGCTATGTGCGGCAGGCGCTGGATAGCAACCTGGTACTGCGGCAGCGCCACCTGAGCCTGCAACAAAGCGTGCTGGCCCTGCAAGAGGCACGCAGCTACTTTTTGCCGGCGGTAGAAGGGCTGGCAGGCTACCAGACTGCTGGCGGCGGTCGCTCCATCAATATTCCGGTGGGCGACCTGCTCAACCCCGTTTACGCCACGCTGAACCAGTTGACCGGTAGTGGTAAGTTTCCCACCATTTCCAATGTAGAAGAACAGTTTTTTCCCAAAAACTTTTACGATGTAAAGCTGCGAACAACCTACCCGATTTACAACCCATCGGTACGCTACGGTGCACAAATAGCTGAGCAAAAAGTACGCCTGTCGGAAAAGGAAGTAGACCTGTACAAGCGGGAGTTGATCAGGGATGTGAAATCAGCCTACTACAGCTACCTGATGGCCACAGAAGCTGTGCGTATATACGAGGCTACCCGCGTAGTGGTGCAGCGAAGCCTGCAGGTAAACCAAAGCTTGTACAACAATGGCAAAGGCCTGCCAGCCTACATCAGCCGCAGCGAGGCCGACCTGCTGCAGGTAGAAGCGCAAATAGAAAGCAGCCGCAACGATGCTGCCAAAGCGAAGGCGTATTTCAACTTCTTGCTCAATCGTGGCCTGGCAGAAGAGGTAGAAACAACCGACCTGGTACTACCTACGCTTGGCAGCTGGATAGCCGATGAGGCGGCCACCAAAGACCGTGAAGAGCTGGCGCAACTGCGCATTGCACAGCAGATCAACGAAACACTGCTGCGCTTGCAAGAAAGCAATCGCATGCCTCGTATCAGCACTTTTTTGGACCTGGGCGCACAGGCACAACAGATGAAAGTAGACCGCCAGGCACCTTATTATTTGCTGGGTGTGCAGTTGGAAGTGCCCATTTTTCAGGGGCGGCGCAACCAATACAAAATAGCACAAGCCCGCCAGCAGGTAAGCCAGGTGCAACTGCAGCAAGCCGTGGTAGCAAAGCAATTGGAGCTGGCCGCATTTTCGGCCCGCAACAATGTGCTGACAGCTGTGACCAACCACAGAGCCGCCAATAAACAGGCCGAAGCTGCGCAGAGCTATTTTAAACTAATAGACCGCGGCCGTGCCGAAGGTAGCAACAGCTACATTGAGTGGCTGGATGCTCGCAATCAGCTGACGCTGAGCCAAATTCAGCAGCAGCTGAGCAAGTACCGTGCCCTTACGGCGCTGGCCGAATACGAACGGCAGGCTGCTACCGCCACTTTATCTGATTCACAGTAATTCCCACCCATTTTTCACTTCCAATCATTGCATCCATGAAATCACTTTATTCGGCTGCAGCGCTGGCGGTTTTGCTGGCTGGCTGCCATGCCGCTGCCAACAAAAATCCATTGCCAACCAAAACTGAAGCCATTCCGGTAAAGCTGGCCCCCATAGCTGTAGGCAGCAGCCAAACCAATATTGAAACCACCGGCTTACTATCTACCGAAGACGAATCGAAACTGGCTTTTAAGCTGGGCGGCGTGGTAGATGCTATTCTGGTAGATGAGGGCAGCTTTGTGCGCAAGGGGCAGGTGCTGGCCACCTTGAAAACGACAGAAATAGCCAGTGAAGTAGGGCAGGTAAACCTGGGCGTAGAAAAGGCCCAGCGAGACTACCAGCGGGTGCTGAACCTGTATAACGATAGTGTGGCTACACTGGAGCAATTGCAAAATGCAAAAACCGGACTTGATATAGCTCGACAGGGATTGTCGGTAGCACAGTTTAACCAGCAGTATGCCCGCATTTACGCACCAGCCGATGGCTTTGTGGTACGGCGGCTGCTGAGTGCTGGTGAAATAGCGGCGCCGGGTATGCCGGTACTGGTGCTAAACCATGTTAGCGGCAGTAGCAACTGGGTGTTGAAATGCGGTGTGACAGACCAGGAGTGGGCCAGCCTGAAAGAAGGGCAAACTGCCACAGTACGCTTTGATGCATTTGCAGGCAAAGAATTCAAAGCTATTGTCAGCAAAAAAGCGCTGGCGGCCGATATGGCCAATGGCAGCTTTAGTGTAGAACTGCGGGTGCAAATGGCCGGCCTGCAGCCAGCTGTAGGCATGTTTGGCAAAGCCACTATTGCTACCGGAAACAGCCGGGCCACCGCTACCATCCCCTACAGCGCCCTGCTGGAAGCCGATGGTGCGCAGGGCTATGTGTTTGTAACCAA
>JALOMC010000358.1 GCA_025455665.1 Chitinophagaceae bacterium
ACAGGCATACCAGCGCTGGCGGCAGCTAAGGCCCGGGGCGGCAGCCCACAGCCGGCTGGTGTTTGTAGGGCAGGTGCATCCGCAGCTATTGCCGGCTTTTGAGTCGTTGGCCGCCTTGCCGGGTTGCATGTTTCGCCTGCAGCACCGCCTGCCTTATCAGTTGGCGCTGCAGTTGCAGCAGTCGGCCACGGCCAATCTGATTATTGAATCAGTCGAAGAAGCCTCGCCGCAGCTATTTGGAAAATTTGCCGATGCCGTACTGGCCAACCGGCCCTTGCTGGTACTGGGCCCGCCCCGGTCAGAAGCCCGCCGCCTGCTGGGGCCCGGCGGCCGCTGGCAGGCTACCAATGGACAGGTAGAAGAGATACTGGACGCCATTGATGACCTGTACCAAACCTGGCCGACCGATTGGCCGAGGCCATGGCAGCAGTAGTGCAGCACCGTTAAGGCATCATTTCCTCTACCTCCAGGTAGTTCAGGTCTTTGTGAAAAGTTTCTTCGGTAAACCAGGCCGCCACCAGCGTGATGCTGATGACCACGATGCCGGTGATGATGCCAGCCTGCAAGAGATCCCAGCTCCACATTTTCTGAAACAGGTCTACAAACATCAGATTGATCAATACCAGCGCCCCCCGCACCATATTGGGAATGGTAGTGGCGGCCGTGGCCCTGATATTGGTGCCAAACTGCTCGGCACCCATGGTAACGAAGATGGCCCAGAAGCCGGTGGCAAAACCCAGGTAGCCGCACACCGCATACATCGTTGCATTGCTGTTGTTAAGCGGACTGAAAAAGAAAGCCACCCCCAAAATGGTCATAGCGTAAAAGAGGTACAGAGCTTTTTTGCGGCTTCTTAGTTGCTGGCTCACCAGGCCAATGGCAATATCGCCCAGCGAAATACCTGCGTAGGCAAACATGATAGCCCGGCCACTGTCGAGGCTTTTATCGCCGTACAGTTCGCCGGCAAAGCGGTTGCTCAAATTCACCAGTACGCCGATGACGTACCAGGTGGGCAGGCCAATCAAAATGGCCAGTATGTACTTGCGAAAGCGCTTTTTGTTGTTGAAAAACATCAGGAAATTACCCCGGACAGCATCGGCTTTTTTAGCCAGCTGAAACATGCCGCTTTCGGCCACGCTGATGCGCAAAATGAGCAGGCCGAGGCCCAGTCCGCCGCCAATCATATAGCACAGGCGCCAATCTTTGGTAAGCTGAAAAGTAAAGTAAGCTGCTACTGCACCGCTCAGACCCACCCCCGCTACCAGCGAGGTACCCACGCCTCGTTTTTCTTTCGGCAGTAGTTCACTTACCAGCGTAATGCCTGCGCCCAGTTCGCCTGCCAGGCCTATACCAGCTATAAAGCGGGCCAGCGCATACTGTGGTACCGTTTCTACAAAACCAGTGGCAAAGTTGGCAGCGCTGTACAGCATGATACTGCCAAACAGGACAGACAATCGCCCTTTTTTATCGCCCAGCACGCCCCACAAAATGCCGCCTATCAGCAGGCCCAGCATTTGCCAGTTGATGATGCTGGTGCTGGCCTGCACCATGCCCGCATCCATCACACCAATGCCGCGCAGGCTTGGTTCACGCACAATGGTAAACAGCAACAGATCGTAGATGTCGACGAAATAGCCGAGGGCGGCCACCAGCACCGGGATGGAAAAAATACCGGTGGGTTTCTGATTCAATTGGTTCACAGCGGCGAGCAATTAGTATGATGGCCGCAATCTATGATTTCGCTGCCTAATTATGCGGCGCCGGCAGGCTTCTTTTTGCTGAAAAATACCTTCCAGATTACCGGGGCGGTGGTCACCACCACAATGCCAATCACAATGATCTCAAGGTGCGATTTCAGGTCGAAGCCAAATTGGTTGAGTACAAACTTTTGAAGGTAGTGGCCGGCAAACAACATGCTGAATACCCACAGCAGTGAGCCAAATACATTGTAGAATACAAACTTGGGTCGGCTCATATCGACAATGCCGGCAATAATAGGCGCAAAGGTGCGGATGAAAGGCAGAAAGCGGGCGCCTACGATGGCCAGTGCACCATGTCGCTCAAAAAACTCATGCGCCTCGTGCAGGTATCTTTTCTTGAAAAAGAAATTATCCTTCCAGTGGTACATGGCGGGTCCTACTCGTTTGCCGGTCCAGTAGCCCAGAAAGTTGCCTAAGATACCGCAGACAGAAATAAGCACCCAGAGTATTAAGAGGTTGATGAGATCGCCGCCGCCGGCACCTATCAGCGGTATTTCGGCTGCCAGTTCGGTACTGTAAATACCGGCTACAAACAACAGGCTATCGCCTGGCAAAAAGAAGCCGGCAAACAAGCCTGTTTCTGCAAAAACAATGAACAACAGCAGCCACAAGCCGCCATTGATGATGTAGAACATCGGCGTCAGCAGGTCTTTCCAGGTAAACTGCTTGTTCAGCGTCACCTTGCGGGAGCTCGTCAGTTGAGATGCGGCCACGGTAGCAGTGTCGTGGTGTTCAGCTATTATGACTACCTCACCAGCCGGGCTGCTCAGCACCACCATTCCCATATCATCGGCGTTGTACACCTGCCCGTTTATTTTCACTTCCACCGTTTTCAGCGGGCTGTATTGGTTGGCCAGGTACAGTGTGTCAATTTGTGCATGCAGGCCGCTGCAGGCAAGCAGCGTCAGGGTTAATAAACCAGTGCGAAGAGCTATCAATGAAAAGCGGGGCATGGAGATGCAATTAGGGTTGCAAATATGCGGGTTCTGATTCGGCACGAATGTTAACACTTGCGAAATTGACAAGCAGCCATCATGCCGCTGCAGGTTGCTCTTCACCCAGTTCGCCTTCCCATTTGCTTACTACCGAGGTGGCCAGTCCATTACCCAATACGTTGGTGGCGCTTCTGAACATATCGCAAAAATGATCAATGGGCAAGATGAGGGCAATGCCTTCGACCGGAATATCGAACATACCACAAGTGGCGGCCACTACCACCAGGCTGGCACGGGGCACACCGGCCACCCCTTTGCTGCTCAGCATCAGTACCAGCAGCATGGTCAGCTGTGTACCCCAATCGAGGTGGATGCCATATACCTGCGCTATAAAAATGCTGGCAAATGTCATGTACATCATGCTGCCATCCAGGTTGAACGAGTAGCCCAGCGGCAGAATGAACGAAACGATTTTGTCTTTGCAGCCAAAGCGTTCGAGTTCTTCGGTCATTTTCGGAAAAACAGCTTCGCTGCTGGTAGTG
>JALOMC010000359.1 GCA_025455665.1 Chitinophagaceae bacterium
GAGCAAAGCACCCAGCTGGTGGATGATGATATTCCTTCGGAATTCAAAGGCATCATCAACTACGCCATCATAGGCCTGATACAGCTGGATATAAACGACGAGGACATAGAAACCCTGCCGCTGGACGAATGTAACCGCCGCTACGATGAAAAAGTGACGCTGGTACGCGACCTGATGCAGCGCAAAAACCACGACTATGGCGAGGCCTGGCGAGAGATGAGCCAGGAAAGCTTTGCCGACCTGATACTGATGAAGCTGTACCGCATGAAACAGATCATTCGCAACGAGGGCCGCACCCTGATAAGCGAAGGACTGGATGCGAACTACATGGATATACTGAACTACGCCGTGTTTGCGCTGATACTGCAAGCTGAACCCACCGTGCAGTAAGCCAGCCGATGACATGATTTATTTACCACCTGAAAACAAAGGCCACTTGAAAGCTTTGATCCAATTTTTTCGCGTTGCTACTGGTGTGCTCTTCATCATCAGCGGACTGGTAAAGGCCAACGACCCCTGGGGGCTGGCCTATAAAATGAATGACTACTTCAGCATTTGGCACCTGCCTGCCCTGCACGACTACAGCCTGTACCTGAGCGTTGGCATGAACGTGTTTGAAGTAGTGGCAGGTGTGGCGCTGCTGATAGGTTGGGCGCCCCGGCTGATTACGCGGCTGCTGCTGTTGCTCATCATCTTCTTCACGTTTCTTACCGGCTATGCCGTCATTACAGGTACGCCCAAAACCTGTGGCTGCTTTGGCGACTGCCTGCCGATAGCGCCATGGCAAAGTTTTAGCAAAGACCTGGTGCTGCTGCTGATGATAGCTGTACTGCTGAAACATGCTGACGAAATAAACCCGCTGATGCCGCTGCGGGCCCGCTTGTTTGTGGTACTGTTTTGCACGGGGCTGGTGTTTTTCGGCCAGCTGCAGGCCATACGGCACCTGCCCTATGTAGACTGCCTGCCCTACGCCAAAGGCAAGAACCTGCTGCAGCAGATGGATCCTCCGCCGGGCTCGGTGCCGGATAGCATGAGCATCATGTTTACCTACAAACAGAAGAGCACGGGCAAAACCATTCGGTTTGATGTCAACAATTTTCCGGCCGACTACAGCGACAGCGCCTACGAGTATGTGAGCCGCGATGAGGTGCTGGTGCGCAAGGGCAATGCCGAACCGGCCATCAAAGATTTGGCGCTGCGTACACTGGACAGGGTGGACACCACCCGGGAGCTACTGAGCAGCAAGGGGCGCTACCTGTTGTTTTTTGCCAAAGACTTTGATGGCAGCGCCGGCTGGCTGGAGCTATTTGGCAAGCTGCACAAAATAGCAACCGAACAAAAGGTGCCGTTGCTGGCGGTGAGCAACCAGCCAGAGGTACTGGATCGTTTTTTGAACGGTGTACAAAAATTGAATACCCCGGTACTGGGCTGCGATGGCACAGTGATGAAAACTTTTTTGCGCAGCAAAACCGGCCTGATAGCCATGAATGGTGCCGTAGTAGCTGGTAAATGGGCTGAGCCCGATATGAATAATGCGGTACCCTGGATACAGGGCCGCTAGGCTGCACCTTCACATTTTGCTGTAGGTCAAAAACTGCAATTTTGCCACAAACCATCCTCTAGCTTGAAGAAACTCGACTGGTACATATTGCGCCAATACATCAGCACGTTTGTATTTGCCATTTTGCTGCTCACCTTCATTACCGTGGTGATAGACACCAGCGAGCACAGCGATGATTTTGTAAAAAGCGGCCTTTCTACCTGGCAAATCATCATGCAGTACCACGTGGGTTTTGTTCCCCGCATGATCACGCTGCTATTTCCGCTGTTCATTTTTATCTCCGTCATCTTTTTTACCAGCCGGCTGGCCGGGCGCACCGAAATAGTGGCCATACTGGCCAGCGGCATTTCGTTCAATCGCTTTCTGCGGCCGTATTGGATTGGCTCCATCTTTTTTGCACTGGTGCTGTGGCTCAGCTTTCGGTACGTGACGCCGCTGGCCAATCAGGTATTTTCTACGTTTCAAAACCGGTACATCGACGAGCCGGTTTTCAGCAGCGACTATAAAGCCAACACCATTCATTTCAGAAACGATAGTACGCACTACGGACAGGTATCATACTTTGATACGGCCAGTAAGCGAGGCAGCGGTTTTGTATTGCAGGAAATAAAAAACCACCAGCTAAAGCAAAACATCAGATCCGAATCGCTGATATGGGATACCAGCGGCAAGCGGCAAAGGTGGAAGCTGGAATCGGTAACTATAAGAGATTTTGACAGCCTTGGTGAACGGGTACGACAATTACCTGATACGTTTATACAGCTCAACTTCAAGCCCTACGAATTTAAAAAAGGACAATACACCAAGGATGTACTAAAGACCCCCGAACTGCAGGAGCTGATCAGAAAAGAAAAACTGCGGGGGGCTGAAAACATTAATGACCTGATAGTGGAGCGCCACCGCCGCGATGCCACGCCGGTATCTATCGTATTGCTGACGATGATGGGCGTAGCGGTGAGCAGCCGCAAAGTGCGGGGCGGCAGTGGCCTGCATTTGGCCATGGGCATTGTACTGGCTGCGTTGTTTATTTTGACCGACCGGTTTAGTACCATTTTTAGCACCAAGAGTAGTTTTCCGCCCATGCTGGCTGCCTGGACGCCCAACATCGTCTTCTTGTTTGTAACGCTGTACCTGTTCAAAAAAGCACCGAAATAAGTAGCAGCTTTTTTTAACCCACCAAGAAAAGGCCCCGATAGCTGCTGCGCTACCGGGGCCTTTTTTATGCATTTCGATCTTGTACGCTTACTTGGGATCCAGCGCTTTATCGATCATAAAAATGAGTTGGGCACGGTGTGCCTTGGTTTGCTCATTGGTACTAACAGCAGTGGCCAGCAGTGCTTTTATCTTTTTCAATGTAGCACGGGCAGCAGCCTTTGAAGGATTATCGTAACCCTGTGTAGCATTGGCAATGCTGCCGGCACCTTTC
>JALOMC010000360.1 GCA_025455665.1 Chitinophagaceae bacterium
AGCTTTTCCGTTTATCAGCGCAGCCTCGATAGTGCGCTGCTGGCACGCTGACGGCGCAGTTTTTACCACTTATTGATTCGTATGCATCGGCATTGGGTTTCGTTGCATTTTCGCAGCATGCTTCGGAGTATAGTTGTAATAGCGGCCTTGTGTACAGGCGGCCGCCTGCTGGCACAGGATAGCATACGGGCACCCCAGCCCGATACAGTCAGCCGCCCGGCTGTGGCGGTAAACAGCCTGCCTGCCAGCGAGGTGGATATTCCCATCCGGATGGACCTGCGGCCCATCTATCAGTTTGCCAACAGCTTTATAGACACGTTGTATACCAGCCCCAACTACCCCAATGAGTGGGTGATGGATGGCTGCAGCGTTCGCTACCAGTACCGGTTTGTGCGGGGACCGATGCAGTTCAAAGCGGCCAACAATATGCTGTACGTCAGCTTTAGCGGCTACTACGGTGTACGCGGTAGCAGCCGTATTTGCAGCGCCATTGGCAACAGTCCTTGGACACCGAGCTGTACCTGTGGTTTCGGCAACGAAAAGCCGCGGCGCATTGATGCTGGTTTTGTCATCCAGCTGAAGCTGATGCCCGATTACAAACTAGGCGTGGTCATCAATCGCATCAATCCCGTACCGGTCGATAAATGTGAGGTCTGCTTTTTTGGAAAAGATGTGACGCAGACAGTAGCCGAACAGCTGAAGACAGAACTGGACGCTTCCATTGGCGGCTTTCGCAAGCAGCTGGAGCAGTTTAGCCTGCGGCCCTACCTGCAAATGGTGTGGGATAGCCTTCAAACGGCACACCCCATGCCGGGCTTTGGCTACCTGAGCATGCAGCCCTCGGCACTGCGCATCAGCCAGGTGCAGCTGGCACGAGATAGCATGTACATCAGCGTGGGGCTGAGTGCCCGCCCCGAACTGAAAGCGCTGCCCGACGTGATGCGCAAGCCGCTACCAGCGCTGACCGATTTTACCCAGCGGAGCGGCTTTCGGCTATATGTGGCGCAAAAGCTGCCATACGATAGCCTGAGCGCCCTGGCCAACCAGCAAGTGGGGGGGCGAGAGTTCAGCATGGGCAAGGGGCTGTTTAAAAAAACGGTACGTATCGATTCCATCAAGCTGCAGGGTGGGGGGCAAAAATTGTTTATCAAAGTGTATGTGTCCAAGGCTGCCAAGGGTGTGTTTTACATGGAAGGCATCCCCACCTGGGATGGCCAGCAAATGAAACTATACTTTGACCAGCTGGATTACCACATAGAAACGCGGCAGTGGCTGCTAAAGCAGGCCAGCTACCTGATGGATGGCACCATAGCACAAAAGCTGAAAGAAAATACCACGTTTGAATTTGGCCAGCGCATGGATACGCTGACCCGACAGCTGGCGGCGCAAATGAACCGCAGTTTGTATCCGGGCGTGGATAGCCGCGGCTATCTCAACAAGTTTGCGTTGGAAAAAATAGAAGCCGGCAGTGATGGACTCTTTATCCAGGGATCGGCCGAAGGCAAGCTGTGGCTGGACATTAATGCGCAGCAGCTGCTGAAGCAGTTTTTGAAGTAGGAAATGCAAGTTTGAAAGTTCACGAGTTCACAAGTTCACCGGTTTGGGGGCAGGGCGAAAAAGCCGTGTGCATTCAAAAGCCGGGTCTGCTTACTTTTCATCATTCCACCTCCCTCATTCATAAATCATAAATCATCATTCATCATTCCTCCTTGCCCCATCTCCAGCTCAGGTCTGCTGTGGCTTTGCAGGGCGCTTAAAGGCGAAGTACTTTTGTGCCAGATAGCTGAAGATGACGACGATAATGGTATTGATGATTTGCGCCGGTGTAGGGTACATGGCCAGCCAATCTACCAGCACTGTCAGGTTGATGTAGTTCAGCAGCAGGCTGAACATATTGGTAAAAAAATACCGGATCAGCTGTGAGCGGCCTTTGAGGGCGCTGCCCGAAAAAACCACGTACCGGGCCAGGTAAAAACCGGTGGGAAACGAGAACATGAAATTGGCCACCATGGCTGCTTTGTGCGATTTCATCACAAACAGCCACAGGTCTACCGGCTGCTTGGCAAACACATAGTTTTCGCACACAAAAAAAATGAGCAACCCAAACAGCGTATTGCCGCCACCGCAGGCCGCGTAGTAAAAGGTTTGCTTTGGCATCAGCCGTCTGAACAACGGGTAAAACCAATCGAGTATTTGAATGATGAGCCGGGCCAGCATAAGCGGCGGCAAAGGTAGCCGGATTGCAATACATTTGCAGCCCTTTGGGCGCCCCTGGCACCAGCTGGCTGCGCCCTGCCAAAAGCCAACAACATGAGTGTAGCACAACAGATAAAGCAATTGGCTGCCAATGCCCTGCAGGCGCTGTATGGCATAGCGGCCACACCAGAGCAGGTCACGCTCAATGAAACCAAGCCCGAGTTTGAAGGTGATTACACCATTGTGCTGTTTCAGTTTGTAAAGCAGGCCCGCCGCTCACCCGAGCAGTTAGGGCAGGAGGCAGGCGCCTGGATGCAGGCAAACAGCAGCGGTTTACTCGCTGGCTACAATGTCATCAAAGGCTTTCTGAACCTGGTGGTGGCAGAGCATTATTGGCTGCAGTTTCTGGCTGGTCAGCAGCAGGCCGACTTTGGCCGCCAGCCAGCCAGTGGGAAGCGGGTGATGGTGGAGTACAGCAGCCCCAATACCAACAAGCCTTTGCACCTGGGTCACCTTCGCAACAATTTTTTAGGATGGAGCGTGGCTGAAATACTGAATTGGAACGGCTACGAGGTGCAGCGCACCTGCATTGTCAATGATCGGGGCGTACACATTTGCAAAAGCATGCTGGCCTGGCAGCTGTATGGCGAAGGCGCCACGCCTGAAAGCACGGGTGTAAAAGGCGACCACCTGGTAGGCGATTTTTATGTAAAGTTTGAAAACGCCCTGCGGGCCGAAGCAGCGCCGCTATACGAGGCCCTGCTGCAGGGCCAGCCAATAGAAGCGCTGGAGCCGCCAAAGCACAGCTATTGGCCGCCAAGCTGACCGATGCCAGCCTGTCCGACGAAAAGCTGGCGGAGATAAAAGATGAACTGAAAGAAATAGCCCGCAATGCCACACCGCTGATGCAGCAGGTGCGTACGATGCTGCTGCACTGGGAGCAGGGCGACGAAGAAACACTGCGCATCTGGCGCATGATGAACGGCTGGGTGTACGAGGGGTTTGGCCAAACTTATCAGCGCATCGGCAGCCAGTTTGACACCACTTACTACGAAAGTGATACCTACCTGCTGGGCAAATCTTTTGTTGAAGAAGGGCTGGCAAAGGGGGTTTTTTACCGCAAGCCCGATGGCAGTGTGTGGATAGACCTGACCGATGAAGGGCTGGACGAAAAGCTGGTGCTGCGCAAGGATGGTACCTCGGTATACATT
>JALOMC010000361.1 GCA_025455665.1 Chitinophagaceae bacterium
CAGCGGTCGGGTCAAGGCGCCCATCGTTATTGGTCGCGACCACCTGGATACTGGCTCGGTAGCCTCGCCCAACCGCGAAACAGAAGCCATGCTGGACGGCAGCGATGCCGTAGCCGATTGGCCGCTACTAAATGCGCTGGTGAATACTGCGGGTGGCGCCAGTTGGGTAAGCCTGCACCATGGCGGAGGGGTAGGCATGGGCTACAGCATTCATGCGGGTATGGTGATAGTGGCCGATGGTACAGATGCCGCTGCGGCAAGGCTGCAGCGGGTGTTGCGCAATGATCCGGGCATCGGGGTTATCCGGCATGCGGATGCAGGCTACGAAACGGCTATCCAAACCGGACAAGCAAATGGTTTGCTGCTGTAGCATCCGTCACTATTAAACTTTGTACGTTCCTGAAGGTCTTATCCCCCATACCCACCGCTGCTTTTATGGTCAAATCTATTGCTACAGCTCTGCTGGCGGCCCTGCTGCTGGCTCATCCCTCCAAGGCGCAGTCTGATAGTGCGGCGTTCTATTTGGCTACTATCGATACTACGGCTTTGTACGATTCGCTGCTGCAGGAACTGCAAATGCTGGGCCTGGCCGGCAAAGGACCCAAAAGCTATTTCGACATCAACGTGGGCATTGGCAACGGCAATTTTGCCTGGCAAAATGCAGCGCTGGCGCAAAATACCGGCCAGCTGTTTTTTACCGGTGGGCTGGGCTATTATCACAAGTCGGGCCTTTCGCTATCGGGTGGCGCCAATCTTACCAACAACAATGGCAAGGCTACCATTTACCAGGGATATATTTCGCCTGCCTACGACTATAGAAACCGAAAATTGGCAACGGGTGTTTCGTTTTACCGCTATTTCAATCAGCAAGACCTGAGCTTCTATGTAAGCCCGCTGGTAAATGAACTGTATGCCTATTTTACCTGGCGAAAAAGCTGGCTGCAGCCAAAACTGGCGGTAGATTATGCCTGGGGCACCTACGATGAGCTGGCCGGGCTGCAGTTTATAGATACCACACGCTTTCGGCGGTTTGCGCCGATTGTACGCTACCTCAGCCGGCAAAACCGGATGGCCAATGTGTCAGACCTTTCGCTAATGTTTTCGCTTCGGCACGACTTTATAGCAACTGCCAAGGATGGCAGTGATCGTTTTTTTCGGTTTTCGCCGAGCGTGTTGCTGCTGGCCGGTACAGCCACCTACGGTACCAATACGCCCCTCAATTCGCTTACCGGCCCCCGTATGACCAACCTGACCAATGTGCGGCTGTTCAACGAAATGTTTGGTCAGGCATTTACACCGCCCGATCAGCAGTTTTCGCTTCAAAACCTGAACATTACCAATTCGGCCATGCTGGGCATTGGCAAGTGGTATGTGCAGGGGCAGTTAGTGCTTAGCTATCTCATTCCCAAAGCGCAGTCGGGCTGGAATGTGTTTTTCAACCTCACAACGGGATTTACACTCTGAGAGGCTGCCAATTTTGCCCGCTGAAGCTGCTGCTTTGCGCCAATACGGCAAGCCTGCCCGGGCTGGCACCGTTATTGGTCGGCGTATGGTTACGACCATATAGCATAGGGCTCTCTGGTCGCCTTAAGCCTCAATTATGGATAGCCAGTTTAGAAATGCGATGTTGAAGAGTGAAGACGACAGTGACTTCATGCCCATCATTCCCATTACCGAAGGAGAAAGCGAGGAAGACAAAAAAATAGTATATCCCGACGAAGTGCCGGTGCTGCCGCTGCGCAATACCGTGTTGTTTCCGGGGGTGGTCATTCCAATTACTGTGGGCCGCGATAAAAGTATCAAGGCCGTGAACGATGCCTACAAAGCCGATAAGCTGATTGCTGTGCTTTCGCAAAAAGACAGCAATGTAGAAGACCCGGCCGCTGCCGATTTGGTAGGCATTGGCACGGTGGCCAAAATCATCAAGCTCATCAAGATGCCGGATGGTGGTACCACTGTCATTATGCAAGGCAAAAAGCGCTTTGAGCTGGAAGCCATCACCAGCGAGGAGCCGTACTTCAAGGCCCGCATAGCCTACCTGCCCGAAATGGAAGTGCCTGCCGATGCGCCATTTGAGGCACAAACCAGCACCATCAAGGAGCTGGCCACCCAAATTATTCAGCTGTCGCCCAATATTCCCAGCGAAGCAGGAATCATTCTCAAAAACATTGAGAATCCTGCTTTTCTCATCCACTTCGTGGCGGGCAATATGAATACCGATGTCACGGAGAAGCAACGCATTTTGGAGCTGCACGATATCAGGCAGCGGGCTGAAGAGCTGATCAAGCTGCTCAACCGCGAACTGCAGTTTGCACAGCTAAAAGACCAGGTGACCAACCGAACCCGCACCGAGATAGATAAACAACAGCGGGAGTATTTTTTGCAGCAGCAGCTGAAAAGCATCAAGGAAGAACTGGGTACCGATAACGTGGCCGAGGTAAACCAGATGCGCCAGCGTGCCGAGCAAAAAAAGTGGCCGGACGCCGCCAAAACTGCTTTTCACCAGGGCATAGAAAAGCTGGAACGCATGCACCCCAGCACGCCCGACTACAGCGTGGTATACAACCACCTGGATCTGATGCTGGACCTGCCCTGGGGCGAGGTGACTGAGGACAACTACGACCTGCAAAATGCCCGTCGGGTACTGGATGCCGACCATTATGGCATGGACAAAATCAAAGAGCGGATTTTGGAATACCTGGCAGTGCTAAAGCTGAAGGGCGATATGAAAAGCCCGATTTTGTGCTTTGTGGGCCCTCCCGGCATCGGCAAAACATCGCTGGGTAAAAGCATTGCTCATGCCATTGGACGCAAATACATACGCCTGAGTCTGGGTGGTCTGCACGATGAAAGCGAAATACGCGGACACCGCAAAACTTATATCGGCGCTATGCCTGGGCGCATTTTGCAAAACCTGCGCAAGGCTAAAACCAGCAATCCGGTAATGATACTGGATGAGATAGACAAGATTGGCAATGATTTCAGACTGCTGGAAGTGCTGGACCCTGAGCAAAACAATACTTTCTACGATAACTATCTGGAGCTGGAGTATGATTTGAGCAAGGTGCTTTTTATAGCCACGGCCAATAGCCTGCAGAGTATACAGCCGGCTTTGCGAGACCGGCTTGAAATCATTGACTTGTCGGGTTACGCTATTGAAGAGAAAATTGAAATAGCCCGGCGCCACCTGGTACCTAAGCAAAAGGAAGCCCACGGGCTAGGCAAGCAGGCATTGAAAATGCCGGATGCTGTGTTGGAAAAAGTGATTGAAAACTATACCCGCGAAAGCGGCGTACGGGAACTGGACCGGCAACTGGCTTCGCTGATGCGCAACAAGGCCCGCGAACTGGCGA
>JALOMC010000362.1 GCA_025455665.1 Chitinophagaceae bacterium
GGCAGTATCGAATCGCGGGTGCCCTTGTAGCTGCGGGGCAGCGGTGCGGGGTTGCCCAGGTTGTATAAAAACAATACGTCTTTCAGCGTTGGAAAATTGCCATGGTGCATCCACGGGCCGGTGTGTACTACTTCGCGTAGCGAGGGGGTTTTGAACTTGCCTACATCGGCCGGTCGCTTGGTCACATTGTACAAACCCAGGTCTTCGTTGGCACTGGCAAACAGGGTTTGCCCATCGTTGTGAAACTGATTATCGGCAAACAGGCCACCGTTGTGGCAATTGATGCAGCCAGCCTTGGTACGAAACAGGTGCAGGCCCAGCACTTCCTGATCGGTCATGGCTTCCTGCTTGCCATCTATAAACAAATCGAAGCGGCTGGGCGGGCTGACCACCGTACGTTCGAAGCTGGCAATGGCTTTGAAAATGCGTTGCAGGTTGATGCTATCGTCGCCGAATGCCTTTTTAAACAGTGGTTTATAGCCCTCGTATTGCTGCACCCGCTTCTCCATCACGTCCAGGTTTTCGTGCATCTCCAGCTGGTCCATCACCGGGCGCTGTGCCTGGTCTTCGAGGCTGCTGGCACGGCCATCCCAAAACAGGCGCTGGTAGTAGGCGGTGTTCAGCAGGGTCATGGCATTGCGCTTGCCCAGTTGCCGGTCGTGGCCAAAGGCTACCCGCTTGCCATCGCCCCAGCCCAGCTGTGGATCGTGGCAGCTGGCGCAGGCTATTTGCCCGCTGGATGATAGCCGTGGATCGAAAAATAAGATCTTGCCCAGTTCGGTTTTAGCGGCGCTGGGCGGGTTATCGGCCGGGTGCGGCACGGCGGGCAGGTGGCCTATTTCCTGAAAATGTGCCCGGGCCGAATCGTGCAGCTGCGGCGCCGGCCACTTGCTCACATCGCCGCTGCCATACAGCTGGCGCAGCCGTTTTACACTGGGTTGCTTTTTGCTTGCAAATGATACTACCAATACGGCTGCAGCCAACAATGCTGCCACTCCCATCCATCGCTTGTACATAAAATTCATGCTTGTGCAGTTCCACTTATACATCAGGGCCGAAACCGGTATTTGCGCCGCACTTCTTTGGGGCCGCCCACACTTGTTTCATCAAAAATTACTTCTACTTCAAACAGCTGCGCATCTTCATTGTAAGTGCCACCGCCTTTGATGCCAATGTCGAAAAACGACTTATCGCGGCGATACAAACGAACCTGCTGTTCCAGCACATTCACCTTACCGGTTTTGGCTTCGGGCCCATCGGGTACAAACTCAAAGCACTTGGGTATGGTGACATTGTAATACCCGCTATCGCTGGTGAGGCCACCGGGCAGCCGGCCGTAAATCGAATTCATGTTCAGCGCATTGGAACCTTTGCCGGGCAGATAGGGATTGCCAAAGCCGTACTTGTTGGGGTCATTGTCGTACACCAGCGGAAAAGCGGTGAAGCGTCGCCACGTGCTGGTGCTATCAATAAACAGTTCGGCATTGGGGGTGTAAAATGGATCTTGCTTGTACCAGATGCGCACAGCGGTGGCGCTTTTGGCATAGGTAGGCTCGGCAAAGCGTTTTTTGCAGCTACCCAGCGCCAGCATTACCAGTAGCAGGGCAGCACTTGTGCGAAGCAGGTTCATGATTGGTTGATTTAGCATGCGGTAAATGATGTGATAAAGCTGTAGCACCAATGGCTATCGGCGGTTAGGAATGGGTACTGCGAACAGCGTGCTGGGATAGGGCAGATTGCAAGCGTTGCCAGTGCAATCGGTACGCACTACCGGCCGCTTTTTGCGAGCTATATCAAACAGCAGATGCCCTTCGAAACACAGCTCACGGCGGCGCTCCACAAAAATAGAGTCGAGCACCTGCTGCTGGCTACTGATGTTTAACAATGGCGTGTTAGGATTGGCCCGGCGCCGAATGGTATTCAGATCGGCCAGGGCGGCCGGCAAATTATTCAGCTCGGCTTGTGCTTCGGCCCGGCTCAGGTATACTTCAGAAATGCGAAAAAGCTTTTGATTGTTGGCGCTGTCATTCATGCCCTGGTATTTGCGGGTGTACCAAAAGCCGGCCGTTTGTACAAACATGCTTTCGCGGCGGCGCACATCGCCGGGTTCAAACAGGCCTAGCAAATCGTTGCTGGTAGCCATGTAGCCGAATATGCCATTTACAGGGTTGAAATTATCGCCAAATGAACCCTGCGGGATATCAGTACGGGAAAACAGGTAAAAGATGGCTTCGCGGTCCATTTGATTGCCGGCACGGCGGCGCCAGCCATCTACGTACTGGCTGTTGGGTGTAAGCGGGTAGTTGCCGGTTGCTATCAACTGATTGGCCAGCGTGACGGCGCTGCTCCAATCTTCGCGGTACAAATGCACCCGCAGCAGCAGCGCCCTGGCCGCATCGGCACTCAAGTAGCCCCTGGCATCGCCACCGGCGTATACAGGCACACTATTGCCATACAACAAAATGGCGCTGTCCAGATCGGCAATGACCCGATCGTACACCTGCTTCACGGTGTTGGGCGCTGCTACCGGTGCATCGGCACCCGTATTGGTAGTGCGCAGCACAATGCCTGCGTGGCCCGCCCCGCTGGTATAGTTGTAGGGCAAAGCAAATACCCGTACCAAATCGAAATGACACAAGGCCCGGATGCTGTAAGCTTCGGCCAGCAATCGATTTTTTTGTAGCTGGTTGGCATCGGCTACCCGATCGATGTAGGCAAACATGTTGTTGGCCCGGTAAATGGTGTTGTAAGCGGTTTGATAAAACTCAGCCAGATCATTTTGATCGGGCACTGCACCGTTGGCAAAAAAGTAGGTATTTAAAAAAGCCTGGTTCGAACTGCGGGCATACTTGATATTGCCACCTGTTAGTTCGGGGTACAAACCAAGGGCCCGCTCGTAGTAGTTTACGTCGGCCAGGTTTTCGTAGGCGCCTATCAGCGTGGTGCGGGCCCCTTCCAGATCCTGAAAATCCAGATCCTGAAAAATATCGTTTACGCTCAGCCGGTTGTAGGGCTCTTGTTCCAAAAACTTTTTGCAGCCGCTGCCTGCTACTGCCAGTGCAGCTATTAGCATCAAGGCGCTGTATTGTTTAATGAAATGCTTCATGTCCGTCATTGCTTTCAGGTAAAAAAAATCACCACACAAACTTCATCCCCCCGGTTACCGATTGTGCCTCCGGAAAACTGAAGCGGTACTGGCGTATGCCATTGCGGTTGGCCGGTGCATCTTGCCGATACCAATACAGCAGGTTGGTAGCATTTACAAAGGCTGATAAGCGGCTGGCTTTGACCGCCCGGGCCCAGCGTGCCGGCAGCACATAGCTCAATCCAAGGTTTGCCAACTTAATAAAAGTGGCATCGTACATGTACTGGGTACTATTGGGTATGAAGCGGATGCCACTTCGGGCTTGCCTGTTTAGTATCGGAATGCGGGTGACATCGCCCGGTTGCTGCCAGCGGTCCAGCATGTTTACACTTTGGTTGCGGTTATCAAAATTATTGCCGTTCCACTCGTTGCGATAGTTCACCAATTGATCAGCACCCCAGCTATACGTGAGTGTAATGTTTAAGGTCAAGCCTTTGTAGCCGATGTTGTGAATAAAGCCACCCTGCAGGGCCGGCAGCCTGTCGCCAATGATGTACGACTTATCGATGCTAAAATCAACCGACCGGTCATCGGCCCGGGCGATGGTACCATCGGCCAATTTGTACAGCGGCACGCCGGTTTGCGGATCGACACCCATGTACTCAAACCCCCAGATGGCGGTGGTGGGGGCCCCGGCCCGCAATGCAGCGGCTTGTTCGCTCAGGCCGGCAAAGCGCTGGCCACCATTGCGCACCTCCAGTACTTCGTTTCTATTAAAACCCAGGTTAAGGGTGGCATTCCAGGTCAATGACTTTTTCAGAATGGGCATGCTGATGCTGGCATCCCAGCCGCGGTTGCGCAATTTGCTGGTGTTGGCCAGCATTTGTGCAAAGCCCAGCTCGAACGGAATATCGACGGTGCTGATAGCATCATCGGTGATATTGTTGTACCAATCGAAACTCACATTTACCCGGCTAAACAGGCTGAAATCGATACCAATATTGGTTTTCTCTCCACGCTCCCATCCCAAATCGGGGTTGGGCAAGCTTACCGGGTCGGCGCTGCTTTGGCCCTGGTAGCCGGCGTTGCCAATGTTGTACAAGCCACGAGCTTCGTAGCTACCAATGCGGCTATTGCCTGTAGTACCATAGCTGGCCCGCACCCGCAGTTGGCTCAGCCATTTCACATTCTCCATAAATCGCTCCCGTATGATGTTCCACCCCACCCCAACGGCTCCGTTGAGCGTCGTCGATACATCGGTGCCAAAAATGCTGCTGGCATCGCGGCGCAGGCTGGTATTAACAAAGTAGCGGTCGAGCAATGCATAGCTCACCTGAGCGTACATGGAGTAGCTATTGGTAGTTTGCCGGCTGCTGGCTGTTGATTGTTGGCTGGCATTGCTCAATTCATTCAATCGGTAATAGGTAAAGCCCGTACCACTGCCACGAAGCAGTTTTACCTGCTCACTGCGGGCTTCCATACCTGCCAATACATCCAGCTTGTGGTCCTTTCCTAATTTGGGTGAATAAAGGGCCTGGCCAAAAGCTACCCAGCTAAAGCTGGTGCGATCAAATATTTGAGCACGGCCACCTACATTGGAGCCTGTAGCATTTTTGCTGCTGAAAAAAAGATTCTGTTTGTTAATCAACAGATCGGTACCCAGGTTTCCGCTCAACTTCAGCGAAGGTGTGGCCTGGTAGTCCATGCGCACATTACCATTCATGCTGCCTCCTTCACTATAGTTCACATTCTGGTTTAGCACCGCCAGCGGATTGGGCACACCGGGTATGGTATAGTAGCTGCCATCGGCATTGTAGCTAGGCAGGTTAGGAATAATGGGCGTCAGCTCGCTGTACACACTCAGGGCGTTGCGCCGCGTTATGGTGGGCGCCAGGCTCACCGTCATGCTCAGTTTTTTCGACAGCTGATTGTCCAGTCGAAGGCGCAAATAGTATTGTTGCAAATCATTGCCCAGTTGGAT
>JALOMC010000363.1 GCA_025455665.1 Chitinophagaceae bacterium
TCGTGTTTCAAAACCGGCGGGGCTACACGCCTTATCAGGTGTGCCATACCTGCGGCTGGATACCCAAGTGTCACCACTGCGATGTGTCGCTCACTTTTCATAAAAGCACCAACAAGCTGCACTGCCACTACTGCGGTACCACCTATGCACCCGCCAAAGAGTGTGGTGCTTGCGGCAGCCAGCAGTTCCGGTACAAAAATTTTGGTACCGAACAGCTGGAAGAAGTGCTGGATAGCACGTTTGAAAAAGCACACGTAGCCCGCATGGATACCGATAGTGTGCGGGGCAAGCACAGCCACGAAAACATCATCCGCCAGTTTGAAGAGCAGCGCATACAAATACTGGCCGGCACCCAAATGGTGGTAAAGGGCCTCGACTTTGACCACGTAGGGCTGGTGTGCATCCCCGATGCTGATGGCATTTTCCGCTTTGCCGATTTCAGGGCCACCGAGCGGGCCTTTCAGCTGATAGAGCAGGTGAGTGGCCGGGCCGGCCGCAAAGGCGAAAAAGGCAAGGTGCTGCTGCAGCTGATGGATACGCAGCACCCGCTGCTCGGCTATTTGCAGCGGCACGATTACCACGGCTTTTACCTCGATGAAATAGCCAAGCGCCGCGAATTTCACTATCCGCCTTTTACCCGGCTGATTGTATTGCACTGCAAGCACCGCGACCAGCTGACCGCCTGGAATGCCGGCGAAACCCTGGCGGCCTGGCTGCGCCTGCGCTACGATGGCTATGTATCGGGGCCGGCCGAGCCGCCGGTCAACCGGGTGCGCAACCAATACATTACCGAACTGCTGCTGAAGCTGCCACCGCAAGGCAAAGTACTGGCGGCCGCCAAGCAGTACCTGCGTGAGGGCATTGCCGAACTGAATCACCAGCCTGCGTTCCGCTCGGTGATGGTACAAATAGATGTCGATCCTCAATAGACCCGTTATGTCCATTCTTCAGCCAGCCGATTTGCAAGCGTTCACCAGCTTTGGGGTACCCGCTCCTGTAGCCGGGTTGGCCCGCTTTGCTTCGGCCGACGAACTGGAGGCCCTGCTGCACAGCCCCGAAGCCCGGGCCTTTGGGCGGCAGCTGCTACTGCTGGGCGGCGGCAGCAATATGCTGTTTACCCAACCGTACCACGGGTTGGTGCTTAAAAATGAAATCACCGGCATGCAACTGCTGCACGAAGATGCTGAGTATGTGTACCTGCGGGCCGGCGCCGGCGAAAACTGGCACCAGCTGGTGCAGTACTGCATCCGGCATGGCTACGGCGGCATCGAAAACCTGAGCCTGATACCGGGCTGCGTGGGGGCTGCGCCCATTCAAAACATTGGCGCCTACGGGGTAGAGCTGAAAGATGTATTTCATAGTCTGGAAGCCTGGCACCTGTTCGATGGGGCGATGCAAACTTTCACCCACAACGATTGCCAGTTTGGCTACCGTGAAAGCGTATTCAAGCAGCAGTATGCCGGTCAGTTTGCTATTTTAAACGTGACGCTTCGGCTGCACAAGCATCCGCGACTGCACACCAGCTATGGCGCCATTGGGGCCGAGCTGGAGCGCATGGGCGTGCAGCAGCCGGGCATTGCCGAGGTGAGCCAGGCCGTCATCAACATCCGCCGCAGCAAGCTGCCCGACCCGGCGGTGCTGGGCAATGCCGGCAGCTTTTTTAAAAACCCGGTGGTCAGTAGCCAGCAGCTGCAGCCGTTGCTACAACAGTACCCCACCATGCCGCACTACCCGGCCGGCCACGGGCAGGCCAAGCTGGCCGCCGGTTGGCTGATAGAACAATGCGGCCTGAAAGGCTACCGGCTGGGCCAGGCAGGCGTACACCAGCAGCAGGCGCTGGTATTGGTAAACCACGGTGGTGCTACTGGTGCCGACGTGTACCAGCTGAGCCAGCATGTGCAGCACACCGTGCAGCAGCGCTTCGGCATCTGGCTGGAGCGGGAAGTGAACGTGTTTTAGAGGCTATTGTTACAGTTGAAAGCTTTCAGTAGGAGAAGGATTTTTGGGATGGCAAACCCGGCCATACGGCACCGCCATGGCAAATATCCAAGAACATGATCCTCATTCATTCGTTTGCTTGCCGTAAAGCTTCTGATTCAATTTCGGCTGAAAGATGAAAATTCGTTTTCCTGATTTTATCAATGATAGGTTTTATACTTGGAACTAAGCCTGTTAGCTTTGCTTTAATTATAATCCCGATTGTTCCTGTATAAGTCAGGCCGAGCTTGTCAGCAACCTTACGGGCTTTTCTATCGTCAATTATGATGGTGCTATCTGGGGTTTCTAATGCCAAGGCAATGGCACTTGATTCTCCTTTGTCAATTTGAAGCTCGAGAAGTTTTTGCTTAGACTTGTCCTTCACTTCAACAATTTCAACCCATTCAGGAAGTGTCTCGCCATATTCGACCGCTATATCAATGGTAGTTATTATTTGCCCATAAAGCTTTTTTAGCAGGTCAAGTTCATTGATTTTGCCAAGGATGATAAAGCAACTTGTATCTGAGATAATTGTCTTAGGCATTTGCCACCTCTCTTGAAAGGTCGGACGAAGGATAGTTGAAAATCGAAACACTATAAGCGCCCAATAATTCGGCAAAGGTTCTCTTGGTCAGTCCTGCTAATTCGGCAGCTTGCCCAAGCGATAACCGGCCTTGCTCATATAACTTGCTTGCAACAAGCATAGCCACCTGCTTTTCATCTAGCTCAAGATCGTCTGGGATGTTCAGTGTTAGCACCTTCATAGATGTAAATCTACCATTCTTAACGGAACTATCAAATGGCAGCTCTCAGGCCAACAAGCAGCAGGTTGTCTTGGCCGTAGCGGGTTGCTTCCACCCACAACTACAATGCGGCTGCTACAGCAGGCTCTACATTCGCTACTTTTTACCCATAGTAATTGCTCAACCATGCATATGTTTCATCCTGAACCAAGTAAAATGCAGCGGGAGAGT
>JALOMC010000364.1 GCA_025455665.1 Chitinophagaceae bacterium
GTCAATGCGGGTCATCATGCTCTCATCATCAAACAGGTATTCAGCCAGGGCTTTGGCCAGTTCGGTTTTACCCACACCTGTAGTACCCAAAAAGATAAAAGAGCCAATGGGCTTGCGGGGATCGCTGAGGCCAGCACGACTGCGGCGGATGGCATCGGCCACGGCAGTGATGGCTTCTTCCTGGCCAACTACCCGCTGGTGCAGTTCCTCCTCCAGTTGCAGCAGCTTTTCACGTTCGCTCTGCATCATTTTGCTCACCGGTATGCCGGTGGCTTTGGCAATATTTTCGGCTATGTCTTCCGCATCTACTTCCTCTTTCAGCAGGCGCTTTTCAGTGGAGTTGATGAGTTGGTTGGATAATTGGTCAATGAGGGCTTCCTGCTCCTTCATCTTGCCGTAGCGTATTTCTGCCACCCGGCCATAATCGCCATTGCGTTCGGCCTGTTCAGCTTCCAGTTTCAATTGTTCAATGGCCGCCTTGGCATTCTGCACCTTTTCTACCACTTCTTTTTCTTCCCGCCATTTGGCTTTAAACGTATCTCGCTCCACCGCCAGGTTGGCTATCTCAGTATTCAGCTCTTTTAGCTTGGCTTCATCATTCTCCCGCTTGATGGCTTCCCGCTCAATTTCCAGCTGGCGAATCTGGCGCTCCAGCTTGTCCAGCTCTTCGGGCATGCTGTTCATTTCCAGCCGAAGCTTGGCGGCGCTTTCATCAATCAGATCGAATAATGGCTTCGTCTTTGATACGTACATGGTGGTGCGTTTCGTAGCGGTCCTTCAAGCCCCGCAAAATGGAAATGGCATCTTCTACGCTGGGCTCATCAATCATTACTTTTTGAAAACGCCGTTCGAGGGCCTTGTCTTTTTCAAAGTACTTCTGGTACTCGCTGAGCGTGGTGGCACCAATGGCCCGGAGCTCACCGCGGGCCAGGGCCGGCTTCAGAATATTGGCAGCATCCATGGCCCCTTCGCCGCCACCTGCCCCCACCAACGTATGTATTTCATCAATAAACAACAGGATTTCACCATCGCTGTTGGCTACTTCTTTCACTACCCCTTTCAGCCGCTCTTCAAACTCGCCTTTGTATTTGGCACCAGCTATCAGCTGGCCCATATCAAGGGCATAAATGATTTTACTTTTCAGGTTTTCGGGCACATCGCCATTTACTATGCGCATGGCCAGGCCTTCGGCAATGGCGGTTTTGCCCACGCCGGGTTCGCCTACCAGTATGGGGTTGTTTTTGCTGCGGCGGCTCAGGATGTGCAGCGTCCGTCTGATTTCTTCATCGCGGCCAATCACCGGATCGAGCTTGCCCTGTCGGGCCATTTCGTTCAGGTTTTTGGCGTACTTGTTCAGCGCATTGAACTGCGTTTCCTGCGTTTGCGATTTGATGGTATCGCCTTTGCGCAATTCCTTTACCGCGGCTACAAATCCTTTTTCGGTGAGGCCGGCTTCCTTCAGCATTTTGGCCGTGCTGTCATTGCCTTGCAGCAACGCCAACAGCAAGTGTTCGGGGGCTACAAACTCATCACCAAAGGTTTTGAGCACGGTACCGGCCCGCAGCACCGCGGTGTTGGCCTCGCGGCCAATGGACTGGGCTGGCGTAGCACCTGATCCCACCTTGGGCAGTTTGTTGATGGCTTCGTCGAGCTTGCTCTGCAGCACATTGAGCGAAACGTTGTTCTTCTTCAGTAGAAACTCTACAGGAGAATCTTCCTGATTGAGCAGGGCTTGCAGGATATGCTCGGTTTCGATGTTGACGCTGTTGTGGTTGAAAGCCACCTGCTGGCTGGCAGCCACCGCTTCCTGCGCTTTGATCGTAAAGTTGTTAAGGTTCATATTGAGGCGAATGCTTGTTGGATGAATGAGTGTTTACTACCAGGACAGGGCTGCAAAGCATGCACCATGCCGGCCACAAGTGCCTGAGTGGCAGAAAAAGAGTGGGCGGCATGCCGCAAAGGCAGGCTGGCAAAGGATTTGGTGCAATAATGGCCGATAGAAGATCAATAGCCGAAGGGCTGCGCCGCTGCCCGGCCGCGGCCATAGCCGCGGGTGCTAGGCCGCCCGCAAGCGGCCGCTGCACGGCACCCGGGGGCAGTGGCGTACAGTAGCCGGGATATGCAGGGCTGCTGAGAGCCCCCAATAAAAAAAATCAGGCGGAACGCCGCTTTAGTACATACAGCAAAGAGCTGGCGGCCTCGGGGGTGCGCCAGGCCTGCCAACTACTGCGCAGGCCCTGCCAGGCTGCTGCCAGCAGGCGCTGGCGGCCATGGCGATATTGCTCGCTGAGCAGGGCAATGTAAAACGCATCGAGCCACATGGGCAGGCGCTGCGCTACGCTGAAGCCATGCAAGCCGGCCACTGCCGATAGTGAACGGGGTGAGAAATGATACAGGTGACGGGGCACATCGTAGGCAGCCCAATGCTGCTGGTAATGCGCTGCATCGGCACTTTGGTAGTTGGGCACGGCTATGAGCACTACGCCGCCGGGTGCCAGCAAGCGCTGAAACTGGTCGAAATAATCGTGCAGCGCATGCACATGCTCCAGCACATGCCACAGGCTGATAACGTGGAAACTACTGGCCGGCAGTTGAAACAGTTGATCGGGCGACTGCAGCTGCAGGCCATGATTTTTGAAAGCGACGGACCGGGCACCGGGGTCGGGCTCGAGGCCGGTGACCTGCCAGCCGGCTTGCTGCATGGCATGGGCAAAGGCGCCGGTGCCGGCCCCCACATCGAGCAGGTGGCCGGTGGTGCGGCCGCTGAGGCGCCGTACCTGGCGCACCTTGAGGCGCAGGGTGTAGCGGCGGGCCAGCTTGTACAGCTTGCTGATGAGGCCTGCATCGGTATCGGTATGCGAGATGTAGCTGTCGGCCTGGTAGTAGGGCCCGATGCTATCAGCATCTGGTACATCCTGGGTAAAACGAGTAGTACAATCGGCACAGGCCCAAATGGCAAACACCTGGCCGCTGACGGTATGATCGGTAGCCTGCAGGGCCGGGGCGATATGGCGGCTGCCGCAAACGGGGCACTGCAGATGATGAATAAGCGAATGAGCCATGGAGCGCAAATGTAAGGGGCGCCGCTTTTGTGGCACGGTGGCGGCGCCGCTGCACACACTTGTAAACCCGTTGTACACTTTTAGCAATCATTAACCCCAAATACCCGGGCGACGGCACGGGCCCGACCGGTAATGGCTGTATTTTGCGAACGCTGTTTTTATTTGACCCACCTTTCTGATGGCGCAACCTACCTGGCGGCAACGCCTTTCTTACTACTCCTTGTTTGTACCGGTGCGGCACTACCTCCTGTTTTTTGTGGTGGCTGCCCTGCTGGCATGGTGGTGGCTACAGCGCCAGCAGCCGCCCGAGCCCTCGCTGGCCGGTAGCCTGCTGGGCCTGCTGGTGCAGGCAGGTTTGGCTGCCATCGGCATCTTGCTGGGGCTGGCCCTGCTAACGGTGCTGGTACCTTTTGCCCTGTTTGCCTGGCAGCTGCGCAGCCGCCGGGTGCGCCGGCCGGCGCATCAATATGGACATCAGCCCGCTGTACCGGCCGCTGCTCGGTTTTTTGCGTTTTCGCTTTATTTACGATGATGTGAAGCTGTCGCCCAAGTTTCAACTGATAAAGCGCCAGCAAACAGCAGCCTGGTTTAGCGGGCGCCAAAGCGGCTGGTACCGGTGGCCACTCCCCGCCATCCGCGAATATGAGGTGCAGCAAATGCTGGTGTACTTCGAAGACTATTTTCAGTTTTTCAGCTTTGGCCTGCGGCTGCCGGTAAAGCAAAGCTTTTTTACCCGCCCGCTGCCAACCGCCCTGCCCGAGCAGCAGGTAAGCCCCCAGCGCACCGAAGAAGAGAATGTGCGGATAGAAGAACTGAAACGGATAGAGGGCGAGTACCTGAACTACAAAAACTTTGAAGACAATGATGATGTGCGGCGTATAGTATGGAAAATATATGCCCGCAATAAAGAACTGGTGGTGCGTGTGCCCGAGGTGCTGGATCCGTTTGCTTCGCACATTTACCTGTACACCAGTTTTTACGACAGCCTGCACATGCCCGATAACTACCTGGTGAATACCCGCGGACTCGACTTTTTTAAGAATGCCTGCTACAGCATACACCAGCAGCTGACAAAAGCAGGGCGGGCAGTAAAAATGATAACCGACCAGCCACTACCCCACCGCCACCTGAACAGTGCTACCGAGCAGGCTGAGTACCAACTGGCCGCCAGCAACTGGCAGCACCAGTACGACCTGCTAAGTGCTGTGCCCGCCAAAGGCAGTGCCGTAGTATGCATACACAGCCTGAGCAGTGCGGAGCAACTGGACCAGCTGCTGCAACGCGACCAACAGCGCTGCACCGTGGTAATGGTGAAGCTGACACAGGCACTGCGCCGCAACTGGCTGGGCAATTGGCTGAAATGGATCTTCATTATTCCGAAAAATGATTTTGAAAAGCAGGGCTTTTCCGAACTGGGTCGTTTTCAGACCGGGCGGGCCCTGCGGGCAAACGAACAAATACTGGAGCAGGTACTGCG
>JALOMC010000365.1 GCA_025455665.1 Chitinophagaceae bacterium
AAGCATTCGAACTGCTGGTGCAGCAGCACCCGCACGGCGGCTGGCAGCTCAGCATTGCCGGCGATGGCCCGCTACGGCAGCTGGTTGAACAGTCGGCAGCCAGACTACCAGCCATTCGGGTAGTAGGGTCGGTATCGCAGGCCGGTATTGCCCGGCTGATGCAGCAGCACCAGGTGCTGGCGGTACCCTCTGTGGTAGAGCCATTTGGCACGGTAGTGCCCGAAGCCCTTGCTTGTGGCTGTGCTGTGGTCAGCAGCACAGCGGGGGGGCTGCCCGAGGCAGGGGGTGCCTGTGTGCTGCAGGTAGCACCAGCCGAGCCCGGTGCATGGGCCACGGCATTGGCCACAGCTGCGCAAAACATTCCTTGCAATGCCCGACAACTGCATGCACATTTGCAAACGCTCACGTTGGCCGCTATTCATACCACCGTTTCATCGTCATGAGTACCCAGCTAGCCCTTCCACATATCGAAGACAATGCCGAACGGGTAAAAGCCTGGGAGCAATCGGTGGTGCAGCAAAAGCGGGGACTGAGCACCGAAATGAAGTGGTACCTGGCTTTGTTTCTGGTAGCCTCGCTGGGTGGTGCCATCCGCAAGTGGGGCACCAGCAGTGGTGCCGTCAGCAATACCATTTTGGGTATTCAAATGGTCATTCCGTTTTTCATGCTGTACTTCCGCAGCCCCAATTGCTACAGCCCATTCGCCAGCTATCGCATTCTCATCTTTTACTTCGGCTACATGGTGTACCACATCATTCACCCGCTGCAGTACACGCTGTGGCACGGGCTGTTTGGTATGCTGGTACACGGTGGTTTTTGGTTGGGCATTTTCTATTATTTCAGCAACCGGCATTTGTTCAGGCCGCAGCAATACATGAAATGGTTTCTTGGTATTGCCATCCTTGAAATAGTGCTGGCTTTTGTGCAATACGCCTTGCCCCCCAGCCATTTTCTGAACAAGTATGCCAGCGATTTGATAGAGGTGGCTACGGTAGGCGATAAAGTACGGGTCACCGGCACATTCAGTTTTTTAAGTGGCTACACCGCCTACATGATGTTTTACTGCCTCATGATTTGGACCATGGCCCGCCTGCGTTTTCCGCAGTGGATGGTGTTTACGGCCGTGGTATTCGGGGTGGCTGCTACCTTTATGACGGGCTCCCGCAGCCTGCTGGTTATCTTCATCCTGTTTATGGGGGCCATGCTTTTCACCGAGTATCCTGCCCGTACTGTGTTCTCGGTACTTGGGCGGCTCATTATTCCCGCTATGATTTTTACAGCCGTTGTGCTGTTGTATAAAAAAATTCCGCTGGGCGACCAGATCAGCCTGGCCTATGGCAACTTTATGGGCCGGGTAGATGCCAATGCAAAATCGGGCGAACAGACCAGCCGCTTGCTCACCGATTGGTACTACATTCAAAATGGTCGCTACCAGCACCCCATTGCCGGCATTGGCCTGGGGGCTACCTACCAGGGTGCCACCCAGTTGTTTGGCACCAGCCCCTATGTGTGGGAGTTTGGATACGTAGAAACAGAATTCAGTCGTGTATTGCTCGAGGGCGGGCTCATCATCTTGTTTTTCAAAACGGCATTGGCTCTCATCATGGCGTTCAATTTGTCGTTCGGGGGGGCGGCACGCTGGATTGTTTGGTTTGTAGTGGCCTTTGGGCAGCCCATTGTGTACAATCCGCACAATGCCTCGTTTTTGCTACTGGGCATCATCTTGCTGGACAACGTAGTGTGGCGTCAAAAAATGGAAAAGCGGTTGGCTCGCCCAGCCACCGATGCAGGCCCGGATGAAAGCCTTACACCCGAACCAGCCGTGGCCACTTCCAACCCGACCGTGTAGGCTGGCATCGCTGCATACAAGCTTCCTGTTAGCATCTCACATTTCAAATTTGATAGCGGAAATCCCCAATAGCGCTGGCGCACTGCTTACCCATCCTGGCACGCAGTACAGTCATGCCTTGGCGCAGGCACTGGCACAGCAGCATTGCCTCAGCCGCTTTGCTACCGGCCTGGCCTGGGGGCAGGAGTGGCAGCGTTGGTTGCCCGCCAGCTGGCAAAGCCGCCTGGTACCCGGCCTGTCCGATCGGTGGTTGTACCGCTGCTGGCAGCCCGAGCTTCGCTTGCTGCTTACCGGGCGCCGCCGGCCACTTACCCCCGATGATTTTTTTAGGCGCAACCACGCATTTCAGCGGGCCCTGCCGCAGCGGCTGTTGCAGCAATGCGGCGCGGTCATCGGCTTCGACACCTCCAGCTGGCTGCTGCAGCAGCGGGCCCATGCCGCCGGCAAGCCCTTTGTGCTCGACGCCAGCATTGCGCACCCGCTGGCCAAAGAGGCGGTGTACCAGCAGCTGCGTCAGCAGTTTCCGGCATGGGCCACGCATAGCGAAAGCAAAGCGCCGGCACTGCTGGCGCTGGAGCAGCAAGAAATGGAGCAGGCAGATCGGATTGTGGTAGCTTCCTCTTTTACCCGCGATACTTACTTGCAGCACGGCGTGCCATCGCACAAAATAGTGGTGAACCCCTACGGCACCGACCTGCAGTTTTTTGACAGTAAATGGAAGGCGCCGGTACCTGCAGCAGGCCCGCTCCGCTTTGTTTTCATGGGCAGCATAGGTGCTCGCAAAGGAGTGCCCTGGCTGTGCCGGGTGTGGCCGCGGCTGTTGGCGCATTATCCGCAGGCGCAGCTTACGCTGGCAGGTTATGGGCAGTGGCCTGCTGCGGTGCCGCTGCCGCCGCAGGTGCAGCTGGCAGGTGCCATTGCGCCCTCGCAGCGGGCGGCATTTTTGCGTCAGCACCACGTATTTGTGTTCCCCAGCTATTTCGAAGGTTTTGCACAAGTCATCATTGAAGCCATGGCCTGCGGTCTGCCGGTCATTACTACCACAGCCACTGCCGCCCCCGATGTGATGATACCCGGCGAAGATGGCTTTATACTCACACCCGGCGACGATGAAGCGTTGCTGCAGGCGCTGCTGCATTTTGTACAGCATCCTGCCGAGGCAGAGCGCATGGGCCGCCTGGCAGCCCTGCACGTGCAGCCCTACACCTGGCAGGCCTATGGCCAGCGCTGGGCCGCATTGCTACAATCATGCAACTCATTTTTATACATACCCACCCCATTCAGTACTTCGCTCCACTGTACCAGTACCTCACAGCGCAGGGCTGGCAGCTACAGGTGTGGTACTGTAGCCAGGGAGCCAGCAGCAGCCAGCAGCTCGATAAAGAGTTTGGTACCCACCTGCAGTGGGATCTGCCGCTGCTGGAAGGCTACCAGCATCGGTTTTTTAAAAATGAAGGAAACGAACGGTCGGGCTTTGGCCGCTACCACCATCCGCAAATGCTGGAGGCCCTGCGGCACGAGCCGCCCAGCCTGCTGGTAGTGCATGGCTGGAACTACCGCACC
>JALOMC010000366.1 GCA_025455665.1 Chitinophagaceae bacterium
TCAGGCATCGTCCGGGCCTATTTTCCGATGAATCGACAATAGCGGCGTTGAGTAGCAAACGGTCGGCTGTCGACACCTGCTGCAGTTCGTCGATGCGGCGGTCATCATTGGCCGCCACGGTACCAGCTTTGAGGTCTCAATTTGATGCCATGAAAATTTTCCTGTGTTTGCTGATGACCTTACTATATACAGCGGGCTATGCACAACGGCTGCAGGGCCGGGTACTAAATGAAAAGGGACAGGGCGTAGCCGGTGCCAGTGTAGCCATAGAGCGTATCGGCGACTCCAGCCTGCTGCGTTTGTTGGTAGCCGACAAGGAGGGCCGATTTGATGCAACCATGCCAACCGATACCGTTCAACTACTGGTAACCGCCACCGGCTATGTACCCCTTCGATTGCGCAGCACCGGCCAGCCGATTGATATTGTACTAAAGGCCGCCAGCAACGAACTAAAAGCGGTAGTAGTAACAGCCCGTCGGCCATTGGTAGAGGTGAAACCAGATAAGCTGGTGCTGAATGTAGCAGGTAGCATCAACGCCGCTGGCAGCAATGCACTGGAGCTGCTGCGCAAATCGCCGGGTGTGCTGGTAGACAACAGCAATAACCTAATGATGAATGGCAAAAACGGGGTGCGACTGTACATAGATGGCAAACAAATGCCACTGGGTGGTGCCGAACTGGCCGACTATCTGCAAACCATCAATGCCAGCGATGTAGAGGCCATTGAAATCATTTCACAACCAGGTAGCCGCTACGAGGCGGCTGGCAATGCAGGCATCATCAACATCAGACTGAAGAAGAACCAGCAATATGGCTGGAATGGTAGTGCCAATGCCGGTTGGGCTATCGGTGTTTATCCCAAATACAATGCGGGTGCTTCGCTCAACCACCGCAACAAGCGGATCAACTTTTTTAATACCTATAGCGTAGGCCAAAACAGAAACGAAAGCTTTTTGAATCTGAACCGTCTGCAAGCCGATAGCAATTTCGATCAACGTAGTACCAGTATTCAATCTACGGTATTTCACAACCTGAAAAGTGGCCTGGATATTTACCTGAACAAGCGAAGTGTGCTAGGCATGGTAGCTACTGCCAACATCAGCCATGGCCGTGGCTGGGGCAATAGTGTGACACCGATTACGGCTACCAGCAGCAAGGTGCCCGACAGAATTTTAACGTCGCTTGGCAACAGTGCAAGTCATCGCGATAACTATACGGCCAATATCAATTATCGCTGGGCCGATACGTCGGGCCATCGCTTTGCTGCCGATTTGGACTATGGCAGCTATAGCAGTGGCTACCAAAACTATGTGCCCAACCGCTACACCAATGCGGCCGGTCAGCTGCTGAGCTTTTCGGCCTTTGGTACCCGCACACCAGTACTTATACAAATAGGCAACCTGAAAGTAGACTACGATACCAGGTGGTTAAAGGGTCAGCTATCTGCTGGTATCAACCTGAGCCTGGTAAATGCCCGCAACTTGTTTGAATTCAGCCACTACGATGACAACAACAAGCCGGTGCTCGATTCGCTGCGTAGCAACTACTTCAGCTACGACGAAAATATTAATGCGGCCTATGCCAGCTGGCAGCGCCAGCTGGGAAGCCGCTGGGAACTGAACGCCGGCCTGCGCATGGAGCATACGCAAAACCGGGGTAAGCTACAGGCGCTGCAGCCTGATGACAATGCCACGGTAAAACGCAACTACCTCGATTGGTTTCCCAACCTGTCGGTAAGCTATGCAGCTCATGAAAAACACAGCATAGGTTTATCATACAGCCGTCGTATTGACCGTCCGCGTTATCAGGATCTGAATCCGTTTCAAAGCCAGCTGGATGAACTCACCTATCAACAAGGCAATCCGTTTTTGCGGCCGCAGTACACACAAAGTATTGAGCTGCGACACACCTATGCCTATAAGCTGACTACTACGCTATCTTATAGCAAAGTCACCGACATGTTTGCGCAGATCACCGACACCATTGATGGCAACAGAAACTTTATACAGCAGCGCAACATGGCCCGTCAGCAAATTGTGAGCCTCAACATCAGCTATCCATTCAATATAGCCACCTGGTGGAGCGTGTATGCCAATGCCAATGTGTTTCATAGCCGCTACAGGGCCACTTACGAGCAGGGTAAAACTATTGCCCTGAATGCTACTACCGCTACCCTGTACCAGCAGCACAGCTTTACCCTGGGCAAAGGCTGGACCGGTGAGCTAAGCAGCTATTACAATTCGCCGGGTGTGTGGGGCGGCACTTACGAAACCCGCAGCATCTGGGGGCTGGATGCTGGCTTGATGAAAAAGTTTTGGCAAGACAATGCCAGTATACGCCTGGCGGTGACCGATATTTTTCGCACCTACCCGTGGCGGGGCGTGAGCCAGTTTGGCGGCTTGCAAATAGTAGCATCGGGCGGATGGGAAAGCCGGCAATTGCGCATCAATTTTCAATACCGCTTTGGCAACAAGCAAGCAAAGACTGGCAGCAACCGCCGCAGCGCCATCGACGATCTGGAGAGCAGGGCCAACTAGTAGTGCATGGCGGCAGCCGCAAGTGGCAGGAGCGGCGTGGGGTCGTTGTCAATCTTTTTTGGCAGCAATTAGCTTTCTCCGCTATTTTCCATTTCCTACAAATGCCTGCTATATGGAAGCTTATGTGTACGAGTTCATCGGTACTGCTCTCATTGTTTTATTGGGAAATGGGGTAGTGGCCAACACAGCTTTGCAAAAAACATATGCGCCGGGTGCCGGCTGGATGGTGGTGACTTTTGGCTGGGCCATGGCAGTGTTTGTGGGCGTATACAGCAGTGCTGCCGCCAGTGGTGCTCACCTCAATCCGGCAGTCACGCTGGCGCTGGCTTACCTGGGAAAATTTAGTTGGGCCAAGGTGGGCGGCTACCTGATAGCGCAGCTGGC
>JALOMC010000367.1 GCA_025455665.1 Chitinophagaceae bacterium
AGTAAAAAATCGTTGGTGATAAAAGTTTTCATAGCCTATGGCTGTTTTGCCGGAAGCCTGCTGCTGCTGCATCATGCGGCCGGGCAATCGGTAGTGGCAGGCGTGCTGCACCACCGCTGCCAGCGCAGCAAGTTCCCGTTTTCCGTGGCCCCGCCGGGGGCGCTAAATTTGTTTTTTTACGCAATCGATTTCGAATATCGGCTTTGTTTTTCACGGCGGCCGCTGCCGTATTTTGCTGGCCGTTGCTGGCCCTGCTTGTTATCTTTAGCCCGTGGCGCCATCCACTTTTTTGCTGTATGAAGTACAATGCCGTTACCATCAAAGACGTCGCCAAAGCACTGGGCGTTTCTACCTCTACTGTATCACGGGCGTTGAGAGATAGCCACGAGATCAGCCCCGAAACCAAAGAGCTGGTACTGGAGTGTGCCAAGCGCCTCAACTATACGCCCAACCCTATTGCGCTGAGCCTGAAAGAAAAAAAGAGCCGCTCGGTAGGGGTAATTGTGCCCGAGGTGGCCAATGGTTTTTTCTCGCAGGTCATCAACGGTATCGAAAGCATGGCGTTCGACAAAGGCTACGATGTCATCATCTCGCAATCGCTGGAATCGTACGAGCGGGAAATACGCAGCGTACAATTTTTGGCGTCACGCTCGGTAGATGGATTGATTGTAAGCCTGGCTGCCGAAACGGCCAACCTTGATCACCTGCTGCAGCTGCACGACCGCGGCCTGCCCATGGTGTTTATCGATCGCATTACCGACGAAATCAATACCCACAAAGTCATCGTAGACAGCTTCAGGGGCACCTACGATGCTACCGAACACCTGATACAAAGTGGCGCCAAGCGCATTGCTGTGATTGCCGCTACCGAGTTTTTGTCGACCACCCGCGAACGGGTAG
Source organism: Chitinophagaceae bacterium (assembly GCA_025455665.1). Classification (GTDB taxonomy): domain Bacteria; phylum Bacteroidota; class Bacteroidia; order Chitinophagales; family Chitinophagaceae; genus Phnomibacter. The sequence goes on from JALOMC010000367.1 coordinate 901, forward strand.
CCGGCTACCGCGAAGCCCTGCTGGCCAATGGAATCAAAGAGCAACCTGAACTGATCCACTACTGCTTTTATGGCGGTATCGAGTTTGCCGAAATTGAAGAAATCGTCAACAAACTTTTTACCCTTCGCCAAAAGCCCGATGCCATCCTCACCACCAGCGACAAGCTGACGACCGGCGTACTGAAAACGCTGAAACGCCGGGGCATCAAAGTGCCGCAGGATGTAGCACTGGCTGGTTTTTCCAACACCGATATTCCTGAGCTGATTGATCCGCCGCTGACGCTGATACGCCAACCAGCCCGCGAAATGGGTGCCGCCGCCATCGACCTGCTGTTGCAAATGGTGAATAGCAAGCGGCCTGTCAAAGAGTTTGAGAAGCGCCGGCTTTCGCCCGAGCTTCAGATCCGTGAATCATCGCAAGCCAGACAGCGACCCAAACCAGGCAGCAAAAAATAAAGCGGGTGCTTGTTGCCACGGTCGTAGCTTGCTGCCAGGCCTGTATTTATCGGGCCGTGGTGCTAAACCATCTAAAGCTCACCTCGCTGCCACTGCCGGCTGCCTGCGGTGCCCATGCAAATGGCCCCAGTGTGCTGCCTACAAATCCTTTTGCAGTTTTGGTACTCAGGAAGCGGGCATCTATTCCTGCTTTCAAGGTTTGCCAGGTGCGGCCATCGGGGCTGTATTCAAACGACAATTGATCATCATTGGCTACGAAACGCACCTGCACCTGGCTGCTACCAGCCGGCAACGATGCGGTAGCCAGGGGCTGGTACTGCAGGCTATCGGCTGTGCTTTGCCACAACTGCACTACTGGCTGGCCGGCTACGGTAGTAAGGCCGCACAAAAAATGGTGCTGCTCACTCTGAAAAACGGCCAGGCCCGCCATGGCACCTGGCGGTAGTGAGGCGGCACTTATTTGCAAGGTGCTGGTGCTGCGGTGCCCCGGCAGCCGAAAGCCGAGGTACGATGGATTGCCACGGCCGCCAAGTGCATGGGTACGCACCTGCATGCGCAGGCCACGGCCGGTTTGGTACCAGGGTTGCTGCATATTGCGCAGCATCATCCAGCGGGGCGATAGCCGGTCTGTGTTAAATGAATCGGTGTAGGCGGGCAACGGGCCAAACGGCTGCGCCACATTGGCGGCTGTGCTGCCTACCTGCATGGGTACTACTGCGTCGCCCTCCAGTATGTGTGGCCATCCGTTGCGCCAAGTTACCGGCAGCATAAACGTTTCGCGGCCTATGTTGTAATGATCGCCGGAATACGGCCGGCAAGCCAAAAACACCGCGTACCACTGTCCATCGGGGCCTACCACCATATCGGCATGGCCGGCGGTGGTGATGGGGTTGGGCCGCCGGGCCGGCAGCTGGCGCTGCGTCAGGATGGGATTGCCACTGTACACCTCCCAGGGGCCCCGCACCTGCTTGCTCCTGAAGATGACTTCAGAGTGCTGCTCCGCCGTGCCGCCTTCGGCACACATCAGGTAGTAGTAGCCATTTACCTTGTAAATGTGCGGCGCCTCTATCCACACAGGATGTTTGGCCGTATCGGTACCGCCATTGATGAGCAAATGCTCCGGGCCTTGTACTTGCAGCGTGGCAGCATCCAACGAAAACATGCGAATGGTGCGGTGGCCGTTCCAAAGCGTTTTGTTGTCGGGCGGTATGCTGTTGAACACGATGTAGGCACTGTCGTTGTCATCAAAAAACAGCGAAGGATCTATGCCATTCACCTGCGGCAGGTATACCGGCTGGCTCCAGGGCCCACGGGGGTGGCTGGCCGTTATCACAAAATTGCCACCGCCATCTACCAGCGTGCACACAATGTAGTAGCGCCCCTTGTGATACGTGATAGCTGGTGCAAACAAGCCACGGCTGACGCCCTGCCCCATCAGTGGCAGTTGCTCGTTGCGGTCCATGGCATTGCCTATTTGCTCCCAGCGCAGCAGGTCGGGGCTGTAAAATACCGGCAAGCCCGGAAAGTACGAGAAGGTACTGGTGGTCATGTAGTAGCCATCGGC
>JALOMC010000368.1 GCA_025455665.1 Chitinophagaceae bacterium
GCCCGGTCGAGGTTTTGGCCGGGGTAGCTGGTGTGGTAGTACACATCGCCCAGCAGGTAATCGGCCAAAAAGCGCATGGCCTGCATGTACAGCAGCACCACACCGGCCAGTGGCAGGGCGGCTCTTTCATCGGGCGTCCACAGTGGGTGGCTGCCATCGGCATAGCCCTCTTGCAGGGCCTGCCAGTACAGGGGGCGCAGGGCCAGGTCGCTCAGGTGGGGGTGGTCTTCGGGCAGGTTGGGCACCATGCTGCGCACCATATCGCCCAAATCGCTGAAGAAGAGGCCGGGCTGCTCAACCGGGCACAGCAGCTGGCCGGTTTGCTGATGAAACAGGATGTTGGAGGGCTTACAATCGTGGTGCAGGATGCGCAGCGGAAAGCGCTGCGGCGACTGCTGCCAGTACTCGTACTGCCGCAGCAGGTCGGTGTGCTCGTTTAGCAGGCTGAGCACGGGGCGGGCTGCCTGCAGGCGCTGGTCGGGGGCCTGCTGGCAGGCCTGCTGCAGCTGCTGTGCATGGCCTGGCTGAGCAGGCGGCCGTAGCTGCCAAAGCAGCGGGCGGTATCGTAGGCCAGCTCGGGGCTGATGGCGCCGGTGGGCGCATAGCTGTGTGGCACCCAGGTAAAGCAGCGCCAGGCCTGCTGCTGGTGCTGCCAGTACAGCTGCCCCTGCCCGGTGGGCACCAGGTGTGGCAGTGCATAGTGGCCCTGCAGTGCCCGGCGGATGGCCACAAAGTTTTCTTGCACTATTTGCGGCTGCTGAAACACCTGTGTATTGAGCTGCTGCAGCAAAAACTGCTCGCCGCCGCCGCCGACGGTGATGTGGTAGCTGCTATGAATAAGGCCCTGCCCCAGCGCTTCGGCCGACTGCAAAGGCAGGCCAAAGGCAGCCGCCACTGGCTGCAGGGTGCCAACAAGATGGGTAGTGGACATGCGGATGGGTTAGTAACTATCGTCGATGGCGAAGCGGTTGGTACGCTGCTGCCAGCGGCCGCGGGTAAAATCGGGAAACTCGACCATGCGCCGCTCGGCTATCGACTGCTCGCTGAGGGGCGTGATGGCACTCCAGGCGGCGGCATCGTACACATCTTGCGGGGTTTCGGTCTGGCGCTTTACGCTTTCTACAAAGGCGTGCAGTACAAAAAAATCCATGCCGCCATGGCCGGCGCCCTGTGCATCGTTGCCGTACTTCTTCCACAGCGGGTGGTCGTATTTGTCCAGCCAGGCTTTGGCTTCTTCCCACTGGTGGGCTTTGGTGCTGCCTTCTATGTGTATGCTGCGGTTCAGGTCCATCCACAGGCCCTTGGTGCCCTGCACCCGAAAGCCGAGTGAATAGGGCCGCGGCAGGTTGGTATCGTGCTGCAGCAAAATGGTTTCGCCATTGGCGCAGCCTATTTGCGTGGTCACCACATCGCCCAGTTTGAATTGTACTTTGGCATTCGGGTGGTCGGGGCCGCCCTTCTTCACCACATAATTGTGCAGGCCGCGGGCCTTGGTGGCCATGCTGCTGAGGTAGGTAAAGCGATTGCCGCGGTTGATATCAATCATCATGGCCACAGGGCCAATGCCATGCGTGGGGTACAGGTCGCCATTGCGATCGACCGAGTGCTGGGTGCGCCAGCGGGCCTCGCTGTAGCCTTTGGGCCCAAACTCGGCCCCGCTGTCGTAGGGCGTTTTGCCATCGTTGAACTTGACGCCCCGCAGATCGTGCTGGTAGCCGCCCTGCAGGTGAATGAGCTCGCCAAAAATGCCTTGCCGCACCATATTGAGCACGGCCATTACATCGCGGCGGTAGCACACATTTTCCAGCTGCATTACCTGCGCTTTGTGCTTTTCGGCGGCGTGTACTACGTCCCAGTGGTCTTGCAGGCTAATGCCCAGCACCACCTCGGTACCCACGTAGCGGATGCCCCGCTCCAGCGCATCGATGATCATGGGCTTGTGCCACTCCCACGGGGTGGCAATGATGACCGCATCGATATCGCCGGCATCGAGCAGGCGGCGGTAGGCATGCACATCGCCCTTGTACACCTTGGGGGCGGGCTTGCCGCTGTCTTTTATCATTTGCAGGCTGGTGGCCAGCATGCCTTCATCTATATCGCATACCGATACTACCTGCACATCGGGGCGGCGCAGGGCCAGATCGAGGTGGTTTTGGCCCCGCAGCCCCACGCCTATAAAGCCAAGGCGAACGGCAGACAAGGGCGATGCCGCCCAGCCGGGCACCTGTGGCAGCAGCATACCGGCCGACATAGCGGCCGAAGACTGAATGAAACGACGACGATTGAATGACATAGCAATGGGGGGTTGGCTAAAAAACAATGGGGGGTTGATGACGCCAATATAGGCCATTGGCCCCAAGTAGCCGGCGGCGGTGCCCGGCAGGCTTTGGTGCTGCCAAAAATGGGCTGCGGCTGTACCATTCTTGGCTTTTTTTCCAGAAAATGGATGATTTGAGACAGTGCCAAAAACAGAACTCATTGATAATCAGCGGCAAACTGCTTTGGCATAATTGCGGATATCTATTGGCACAACCCGCTTAGTTATGCGTAGAATTTTACTTTCCGTGATTGTACTGGTACTGGCCAAAGTGGCCCTGGCTACCGGTGAACCCTCCACCTATTTCCAAATTTTTGTGCCGCCGAACAACGATGCCGTTCGGAGAGATGCAGCGCTGATTGTAACCGCTATTTACGACAGCACCGAGTTTCAGATAATAGACGACGGTGCCGATGGCGATACCGACGACAGCAGAACCGGCATTCTGATGGCTGGTCAGAGCTTCGTGATGTACATCCGCGACAACGGCATTAACGACGATGCCCGCTACGCCTCGGGCGGTGTGCTGAAATGGGATGGCGATTATTTCATTGTAAAGTCGAACAAGCTGGTGTTTGCCTCGCAAAGCACCAACAGCGATTGGCAGCACGATTGGGTGCCCAGCACCGACAAAAAGTCGATTGGTCGCAAGTTCATCATCTATTCGCCGCCGTTTACTTCATCGCCCCGCGACATCAACGTGATGGCCTACGAAAACGGTACCACTATCACCTTCCAGAAGATATCATTCCAGCCTAAAACCAACACCGGCTTTACCGATGTGAAAATGGAAGAGCCTACCACCATCTTTAGCCGCCGGCTGAATGTGGGCGAAGACATTATATACCGCTACCCCGATGGCCGCAATGTGATGGCCGCCGGCGAAACCTACCTGCTACTGGCCGATAAGCCGGTAACGGTGCAATACGGTGCCCTGTTTGGCAACGAACGGGATGGCGG
>JALOMC010000369.1:0-519 GCA_025455665.1 Chitinophagaceae bacterium
CTGCCCGACCCCGACCTGCGCTGGAACGAAGAGCGGCAGCACTACGATTTTGGCGCCATTAACTGGGACGAGTTTTGGCAGGTGCTGAAAGGGAATGGTCCGTGCAACAAGCAGCGCCTGGATGCCCGCCGCAAGGCCTGGGAAGACGGCGCCTGGGTGCGGGAGGCGGCGAAGGCGTACGCCAGTAAAGTGCGTTTGAAAAGGGAAGTGGCGTGAGCATTTATGAGTGATGATTTGTGATTTATGATTGGGTTGCGGTAGCTTCAGAAGAAATCACACTCATATGAATAGCGAAATCCTAAAGGCGAGAACCAAGAGGTTTGCTCTTTCGGTTATTGAATTGACTGCTTTGCTTCCGAATAATAGAGTTGGCTGGACGTTTACTGACCAGGTTGTTCGTTCGGCAACGTCCATTGCTGCTAACTACAGGGCGGTATGCCGGGCCAAAAGCGACAAGGATTTTGTATCAAAGATGGAGACCGTAATAGAAGAAGCGGATGAGACAAAGTTTTGGTTGGA
>JALOMC010000369.1:530-5833 GCA_025455665.1 Chitinophagaceae bacterium
GGTTCGCCTTCTGAATAAAGAAGCAAATGAATTGGTTTCGATTTTTGTAAGCTCGGCAAAGACGGTGAAGAGAAGAATAGATCCCGGTATTGGGAAATCCTAAATCATCAATCCTAAATCATAATTCATTATTTGAAATGAACTATATCCAAAAGCTGAACAGGTACGGCGATTATGGTGATAGAGAACCAGCGGGAACGCCTGACCAACAACCTGATAAAGAGAAGCTGGCAAAAACCGAAGCCGGCATGAAAGCCTCCCCTTCCGGGGGAGGTTTGGTGGGGGCCGAGTGGCCGTTGTTCGAAGTATTCATTCGCAGCAAGCAGGGCCTGGACCACAAGCATGTGGGCAGCCTGCATGCGGCCGATGCGCAAATGGCAATGGAGAATGCCCGGGATGTGTACACCCGCCGCCAGGAAGGCGTGAGTATTTGGGTGGTGGAGAGCAAGCACATCCATGCCAGCAACCCCGATGATGCTGCCAGCCTGTACGACCCCGCCAGCGACAAGGTGTACCGGCATCCTACGTTTTACGATTTACCGGATGAGCTGACCCATATGTAAGCTTGTAGTGAAAAAGTTAATGAGTTGATTGGTTGATTGTGGGCATTCAACCAACGATCAAATGCAACCTTCCACTGCGCTGTCAAGTCCTTTAAGAGAAATTTGTTATTGCTTATTCATGCCAGATCGGGCGGATAAGTTCATCCAGTGTAGTTGGATAATGATGAAAAAGAGAACATGTTTCTATACCGTAAGTGGCTTAATTTGTTTGTTGCAAAAGTGTGTTTAGTATGAATGACATGCCAATTAACCAATCAACCAGTCAACCAATCAACTATATACTCCATCTCGCCGATGATGCCCTCATCATGAGCCAGCGTCTGAGCGAATGGACCGGCCACGGACCGGTGCTGGAGCAGGATATTGCCCTGACGAACATTGCACTGGACTACCTGGGGCAGGCCAGAAATTTTTATCAGTATGCTGCGCAAAAACAAAACGAAGCCGAATCTGCCACCGGCCCGCAAGCGCTCCTCCCCGGCGGGGAAGAGCGGAGTGGAGAGGTCACAGAGGATAGCCTCGCCATGCTTCGGCTGGAGCATGAGTTTAAAAACCACTTACTGGTGGAGCTGCCCAATGGCGATTGGGGGCAAACGGTGCTGAAAGTATTTTTCTTTAGCGCCTACCAAAAACTGCTGATGCAGCAATTGGTACACTGTACCGATGAACAAGTAAAAGGCATAGCCGAAAAGAGCCTGAAAGAAGTGAGCTACCACCTGCGCTGGAGCCGCGAGTGGGTGCTGCGCCTGGGCGATGGCACCGCCGAAAGCCATGAACGGATGCGGCTGGCGCTGGAGGCGGTTTGGATGTACACCGGCGAACTGTGTGTGCAGCCCGACTACCACCAGGGCTGGGTAGATTACACAGCTATGAAAACCGACTGGATGGAACATGTGCAGCACACCCTGGCGGAGGCTACGCTGGATGCGCCGGTGGCTGCCGGTTTTCAGTCGGGTGGACTGTACGGCCGGCATACCGAGCACCTGGGCTACCTGCTGGCAGAGATGCAGTATTTGCAGCGAGTATATCCCAATAGCGAGTGGTAGCCGATAGCCTGTGTGAAAACAACGCCATCGCAATGCCTTAGCCTTTTACCAAATCAGCAGCCTATTCAACAGCCCGCTACATACCAGCAAGTACTTGCCATCTTATCGGCGGTGGTCGATCCGGAAATACCGGTGCTCACCATTGAAGACCTGGGCATACTACGCAGCGTGGCCTGGAGCGACGATGCGCAGCAGTGGATCATCAGCATTACGCCCACGTACAGCGGCTGCCCGGCTACCGATCTCATCAGCACGCAGATACGATTGGCACTGCTGGAGCATGGCATTCGCAATTTCAGCATCCGGCAAGTACTCAGTCCGGCATGGACAACCGACTGGATGACCGAAGCCGGCAAAGAGAAGCTTCGCCAATACGGCATAGCGCCGCCCGTGGGCAAGGCCATCGACGAGGCTTTGTTGGAAAACACCATCGTGCCCTGTCCTCGCTGCGGCAGTACCCATACCAAATTAGTGAGTGCCTTCAGCAGCACTGCCTGCAAGGCTTTTTACGAGTGTCAGGATTGCCTGGAGCCGTTCGATCATTTCAAGTGTCACTAGTGCGGCGCCAGCGCAGCCGTTTTTTTAAAACGCATCTGCTTCCCGATAAGCTTTTATCAGCGCCAGTTCCCCTTCTTTGCCTTCGCCGGCTATGCCATGCTCCATGCCCAGTATGCCCTGGTAGCCTTTGCGGTGCAAATGCCGGAATACATTGCGGTAGTTGATTTCGCCGGTGCCCGGTTCTTTACGGCCGGGGTTGTCGCCAATTTGTATGTAAGCAATTTCCTCCCAGCACTTGTCCATATTGGCAATCAGGTTGCCTTCGTTGCGCTGCATGTGATAAATGTCGTACAGTATTTTGCAAGCGGGGCTGCCCACGGCCCGGCATATTTCGTAGGTCTGATCGCTGTAGCGCAAAAACAAATCCGGATTATCACTCAGCGGCTCCAGTACCATGGTCAGGTTGGCTACGGTCGTAGTTGCCCGGCACTACCGTCATCCATTTGGCATTCACCCGTTTGGCTATTTCCACTGCCGTGTGGCAGTCTTTTTTCATTTTGTCCTTCCACTCTTGCTTGCCGGTAGCCAGCGATTGTTTCCAATGCCAGCTTTCGCTGGTAATGACAAACACCCCCATGCGCATGCCTAACTTGGCCAGCAGGTTGCCAATGGCTTCCTGCTCTTGCACGGTTCTGTTCATCATGCCGTTGTCTTCTATGCTTCTGAAGCCGTTGTCGTAGCCAAAGCGAATCTGATCGAGAAAGTTTTTGCCCACGTGCTGTGCAAACATGCCATCATGAAAGGCGTAGTCCATCCTGAAGGCCGATGCTGTATTATTGTCTGTCGGGCGGGCTTTTCCATCAAAACCAAAGGCGAGGCCAGCCACGGTAGCCAGGCTTCCTTTTTGTAAAAATGAACGGCGATGCATAGCAATAGTTTGTGGTTGAATGTACGGTGCTTTGCGGTTTGCCTGGCGTTGTTGGCCGTTCAAAAACTGCCGGCACAGGCGCATCGATTTACGCAAACGATGCCAAAAATGGGTTCGCCCTTCGCCATTACCATCTGGCATACCGATAGTGCAGCGGCAACAGCGTGTGTGCACAGCGGCATGCAGTTAGCTGATAGCCTGATTGCCATTTTCAGCGATTATGATTCAACTGCTTTGGTAGGGCGGCTCAATCGGCTGGCAGCCAGCGAAGCGCTGCAGGTGCCAGCCTTCTTTTACCATTTTTTGCAGCGCTGTCGGATGCTGCAGCAGCGCAGTGCCGGTGCCTTCAATGTAGCCATTGGCCCGCTCAGCGCCTTGTGGCGGCAGGCCAGGCGCAGCCAGCAGTGGCCCGCCGATAGCATAGTGCAGCAAGCCCGCCATGCCAGCTCGCTACAGCATTGGCAGCTGCAGCCAAAGGGCTATGCGGTCAAAAAGCTGGAGGCAGCGGCGCGGCTCGATTTTGGGGGCATTGCCAAAGGCTACATAGCGCAGCAGGTGGCCGATGATTTGATGCAGCGCGGTGCCACTGCTGTGCTGGTAGATGCCGGCGGCGATCTGGCAGCGGCCGGTGTGCCGCCGGGCCAGCAGGGCTGGCGCATATTGGTAAACAAGCCGCAAAGCGAAGACACCTGGCCGCAGCCACTGTTGTTGGGTACTGGCCAACGCTTTCGGGCAGTAGCCACCTCCGGCGATTTGTACCAGGGCATGCTGCACGAGGGGCAGTTCTATTCGCACATCATCGATCCCGCTACGGGCTACGGAGTACGGCATGGCCGCAATGTGTCGGTGCTGGCCAACGATGCTGCCACCGCCGATTGGCTGGCTACGGCAGCCAGTATTTTGCCGGCACCACAGGTGCGTAAGCTGTGCAGGCGCTACCGGGCTGCATTCATCATCACCACGCTGGTGGAGGGAAAAATAATAACTTACCGCTCCGATGATTTTCCGGCGCTACAGCAAAATGAAGAGGAATAAATGAACACAGGATTCAGTTTTTTGAGCGCCCTATTGGTGCTGTGCGGCAGTGCAGGCATGCAAGGGCTGTATGCTCAGGCGCCTGCACAGGCCGATTCAGTGCCGGGCTGCAGCACACCGCTGCGTTTTAGCTGGTTGCCCGCTGGCAGCTTTAGTATGGGCAGTGCCGCCGGCGCACCCATGGCTGCGGCCAACGAACAGCCGCAACGGCAGGTGAAGCTCAGCGGTTTTTACATGAGCCAGTACGAAATCACCTGGGAGCAGTACAACGCTTTTGTGCAGGATGAAGCTTTTTCAAGAAATGCGGATGCCGATGCCATTACACGGCCCAGTCCGCCCTACCTCGATTTTACATTGGGCATGGGCAAAGAAGGCTTTCCGGCCAGCAGCATGCAGCAGTACGGCGCACTCATGTTTTGCAAATGGCTGTACCAGCGCACCGGTGTTTTTTACCGGCTGCCTACCGAGGCCGAGTGGGAGTATGCCTGCCGGGCAGGCAGTACGGCAGCATGGAGTGTTGCAAATGATAGTGCTGCGCTGACTGGCACCGCCTGGTACTACGCCAATAGCCAGCAGAAATACCAACCCGTGGGCCAGAAGGCGCCCAATGCCTGGGGCCTGTACGATATGATGGGCAATGTGGCTGAGTGGGTGCTCGATCAGTATGACAGCAGCTATTTGCAAACCGTGGGTGAGGGTGCTAAAGATCCGCTGATTACCCCTACCCGGCGCAACCCCCGACTAGTGCGGGGCGGCAGCTACCGCGATGCGCCTGAGCAACTGCGCTGCGCCTGCCGTACGCCGGCCAACCCCGTGTGGAACCGCCGCGACCCGCAAATACCCAAAAGCAAATGGTGGAATACCGATGCGCCGTTTGTAGGCTTCAGGCTGGTGAAGCCCTGGCCGCAACCCGATACTGCGCAAGTGGAAGTATTCTTCAACACATATCTCATCAAATAAAAAATACAACTGAGCCATATGAAAAAACAACACAACGGCCGCCGGGCCTTTATGAAACAAGGAACTGTATTGGCAGCTGCTACGCTGGCATCGCCACTATTGTCAAGCGCCAATTTTTTCAGCGGTGCCAACGACGATATCAAAGTAGCCCTGATAGGCTGCGGCGGTCGCGGCACAGGGGCCGCTTTTCAGGCATTGATGGCCCGGCAAAATGTAAAGCTGGTAGCCATGGCCGATGCCTTTGCCGACAGGCTGGATAATTGCTACAAGGCA
>JALOMC010000046.1 GCA_025455665.1 Chitinophagaceae bacterium
TTCCAGATTGCCATCCAGGCGGCCATCGGGGCCAAAATAGTGGCCCGCGAAAACATCAGCGCCATGCGCAAAGACGTAACGGCCAAGTGCTACGGCGGCGATATCAGCCGCAAGCGCAAGCTGCTGGAAAAGCAGAAAGAAGGCAAGAAGCGGATGCGCCAGATTGGCAACGTAGAAGTGCCGCAGGAGGCGTTTTTGGCGGTGCTGAAGTTGGATGATTAACCCTCACCCCCGCCTTTCGCTGCAGGGAGTGACCCTCCCCCCCGTCTCTCCCTAAAGGGAGAGGAGCTGGGGCACGGTATTTTTCATGCGCCGTCATCCCGACGAAGGAGGGATCTCACGAATCGGAGACGGTAGTCGGTAGTCTGGAGACGGGAAGTCCGGTAGACGGGAAGTCCGAAAGTCGGGAAGACCGGAAGTCGGGAAGTCCGGAAGTCCTAAAGTCCGAAAGTCGGTAGTCCGTAGTCCGTAGTCGGTAGTCCGGAGTCCGGAGACGATAGATGTTGGCGGAGGTTGAGGTCAAGGCTGAGGGCGAGTAGGCGGAGGCTGAGGTTGAGGTCAAGGCTGAAAGCTAAAAGGCCTTGCAAACTGCAAATTGCCAACTGCCAACTGCGGACTGCCATCTGCCATCTTCTTTGAAGCGGTCGCTCCAAACGCACCGTCAGCTCCCCCCAACACCGAACAACGAACACCGAACACCTATTGAGTCGGTAGACCGGAGTCGCTAAGTCCGAAAGTCCGAAAGTCGGGAAGACCGAAAGTCGGGAAGACCGGAAGTCCGGAGTCCGGAGACGCATGCTGCCCTGAGCTTGTCGAAGGGCGAGTAGGCGGAGGCTGAGAGCTGAAAGCCCTTGCCAACTGCCAACTGCGGACTGCAAATTGCTCGGCTGCCTACTGCCATCTACCATCCGTCATCTGCCATCTTCTCTGAAGCGGTCGTTCAAAACGCATCGTCAGCACCTCCCAACACCGAACAACCAACACCGAACACCTATTGAGTCGGTAGTCCGGAGACGGAAGTCGGGAAGTCCGGAAGTCGGTAGACCGTCGTTGGTCGTTCGCCATTTTCCATCTCACATCTGCAGTATGACGGTAGCACCTGCCACCAGGCAGTGAACGCATGCCGATGCCTGAGTTTGACAGGCAAGTGCCGGCTGCGCAGAAAATGCTACCGGCTGCTCAAATGGGCCTGTCCTTCGTGGTATCCATTGTACATTGAAGATGGAATGCTGGTGTTGTGCATCAAACCGCTGGCCAGTATTTACAACCTTTAAAACAACAAACATGAAAGGGTGCTTTTGTAAGTGCCGGGCAATGGCCTTAGCAGTGGTGTTGCTGCAAGTGACCGTGAGTGTGGCCCAAAATGTGGGTATCGGCATTAGTAATCCGGGTACCAAGCTCACCGTATTTACCGGAAATACGTATGGCGTGGAACATACCAACCAAACGGTATCCATTAAAACCTTCTTGACCAACACATACGGGCAAATAGGCACCACCACGAGTCATCCATTTGATATTATGGCAAATGATGGTTTCGCCATGCTGAGGGTAATGCCGAATGGCGTAGTAGGTCTTGGCATTGCCAACCCGGTGCAGGCCGGCCTGGTAGTACAAACCAAAGTAGGTGCTGTACACGCCATGTTTGGCCCCGGCACCGCAGGTGTAGCTATTGAAAGCGATTATCCCGGGGTTGGTTTGAATACATACTTCAATGCCGGTCGAAAATTTGTTGGGGCGGGCTTTGGGGGCTTGATAGGCCTCAATCCGCAGAATGGGGATTTCTATCTGCAAAATAGTGCATCTGGCGGTACCGCTAACGCGGCTGCTGCTATCAGTACCCGGTTGCTCATCAATAAGGATGGCCTCATCGGCATTCAGGGAAATATGAATCCGAAGGCGCCTTTGAGCTTCGGTAATGTGCTGGGCAACAAAATAGCGCTTTGGGGCGATGCGGCAGGCGCCCATTATGGCATTGGCATCCAGAGTACACAGCTGCAGCTGTACAGTGATGCGGCCAACGCCGATATCGTATTTGGCCATGGCAAAAGCGGTGCTGCTCCTGACTATACAGAAACAATGCGTATCAAGGGAACAGGTCAGTTAGGAGTAGGGGTGAATGATCCCGCATTTAGAATAGATGCACTTGGACGCATGAGGCTTAGGCAAGATGGCAGTAGCACTGCCGGCATTTGGTTTAATAAGCCCGACAACACACAAGGCAGCTTTTTGGGCACTTTCGACGCTTCAAATATTGGCATTTTCGGTCCGGGTGCGGTAGGTACCTGGAAGTTTTTATTCGACGGCAATGATGGTACCCTGCGAATTGGTACTACAAAAAAAGCAACGGGCTACCTGTTGAATGTGGGTGGGAAAATCATTGCGGAGGAAGTACGGGTGCAGGTAAATAGTGCCTGGCCGGATTATGTATTTGCATCCGGGTACCAGCGCCCTTCGCTGGATGAGCTCGCTGCTTTCATAGCGACGCATCATCACTTGCCGAATGTGCCACCTGCTACCGTAATGGTCAAGGATGGCTTGTCGCTAGGCGATATGCAGCGGCGGATGATGGAAAAAATTGAAGAATTGACACTATATATACTCGATTTGAAAAAAGAACTGGACTTGCTTAAAGCAACACGGTAATGCCAGAGGGTTTAGCCACTGCAACTTGCAAATACCGATTAACGAAAGTTGGATATGCGTCACAATTGTGAAAAGATGATGGCCCGTAAAAAGAGTTATAACAGTGGAATGTGGCCTGCCTGCTGGTTGCTTTGCCTGCTGCTGTTGGCAGGGCAGGGCAGTGCCCAGCTAAGCCGCTTGGATAGCCTGGAAGTTTTGCTGGCCAGCAAAAGCAATTACAACGAGATAGCTGAATCCATCGGCAACTTCTATAGCAAAAGAAATACAGGTACTGGCAGCGGTTTTAATCAGTGGAGGCGTTGGCTATGGTGGCACCGGGATAGGGTGGATGTAAAAGGAAATGTGGTGCCAGATGTGCAATATACCGTGGCGGCTTATCGGCAGCGTGACGCGATGTCGGTATTGGATCAGCAGGCCATGACGAGTTGGACTAATATCGGCCCTTTTGATTTATCTGCGGGCCCCCAATCCTACTTGTTGGGCCTTGGCCGGGTTGATAGAATCGCTTTTCATCCTACTAATGCCAATATCTATTACGTGGGCAGCCCTTCTGGTGGGTTGTGGCGCACTGTAAATGACGGAGCCAGCTGGATTTGTATTACTAACGAGATATACAATCCGGGTGTGGCTGGTATAGTAGTCGACCGCACAAATGCTAATAATCTATACCTGCTGAGCGGAGATGGTGAGACACCATTTGGATATTTCAACTACATGGTGCCAGGTATTTCGGGCGGTTTTTACAAATCGGTCAATGGTGGTCAGACCTGGCGCTTAATTTCTTTGCCGATTACTGGCACCTATCGGGCATTTCGGCTGGTGCAGCATCCACAAAATGCTGCTGTACTGTACGCTGCCACCAGTGTGGGCCTCTTTGTATCGGAAGATGCCGGCGAAACCTGGGTAGCGGTTAACCAAAGTGGTTCTACCGACCGTCCGGTTACCGACATCGTTTTTCATCCTACCAACCCGATATATGTATACCTCGAAACAGGAACGCTGACTGCCGCTACATTCAGGGCTTGTTATGCGGCTACGTTCGACACGTTTGCAGATATGTTGGTAGCTGGCACTCGTCCTACTGGCCGCGGCATAGCGATAGCGGTTTCGGCACAAATGCCCAACAAGATTGTAGTGCTGGATGGTAGCAGCAATGGAGGGCTCAAAAATGCTTACACAGGAAATATATCAATCAATGCGAATCCCTCTTTTTCCACCGTTGGTATGTCTGTTGCATTTGCTGGTACCCCTAATGTTTTGGGTGATACCATCGATGGTAGCAAACCCGGTGGGCAAAGTGACTACGATTTGTGCCTGGCCATGAAGCCTACCAATGCACAAGTAGTGTTGAGTGGCGGGCTATGCGTATGGCGTAGTGTAGACGGCGGCAGCTCTTATAGTGCCGCTACCAAATATTCCGAATCTTCAATAGGTACACAACCATATATCCACCCCGATATTCATGCACTTGCCTTTAACCCGCTCAACAATGCGCTATACGCCTGTACAGACGGCGGATTGTATGTAAGTACGGATGATGGAGCAACATGGACTTCGAAATGGCGGATATTGAATACTGCTCAGTATTATTATATCACCGGTACTGAAAGTAATGCGAATTTGGTGCTAGGTGGCACGCAGGATAATGGCACCATGTACCGTACATCCAACTCAACGGTTTTTCAGCATTTGCGAGGGGCAGATGGGTATAGTGCTGCCATCAGTCCTATTGATCCGAATAGAATTTACTGGACGGAGAATTTGGCGATTTTTCGTAGCAATAACAGCGGTGTAAATGCTAACTTTTTGTATTCTTTCGAGTCGTGTTGTTCCGCTGGAGATTTCCCCGAATTGCGCCTGTATCCTAATAGAAGAGATACGCTGATAGCCTTTAGTAAAGGACATGTGGTACTCACCAAAACCGGAGGCGATTCATGGGATACAGTACTAAGCTCTGGTCTCCGTGATTTGAGCCTTGTGCAAAATGGTACACCGGTGGCCTATATAGCGTATGGTGGTGGAATAGGAAAAGTTACTAACGTATTTGCAAAGCCTTGGGTGATTCAGAGTAAAGATGCCGGACTCCCCTCGGGCATTCGACCCAAAGTACTCGTTTATCCGCAAGACCCGAATATCATATGGGTTGGGTATGCTGGTTATCAGGCCGGTATAAAAGTGTTCTGGTCTATTAACGACGGTGCAAGCTGGAGCAATATTAGCGGTAGCTTGCCTAATGTGCCTATTAATTGTATGGCTGCCGATAACAATGCCAACCTGTACGTCGGCACTGATGTGGGGGTATTTGTCCGCAATGCTTTCAGTAATGATTGGACTCCTTTTAGCAATGGCTTGCCGCGGGTACCGGTCACCAGTATTGTGGTAAATAACACTGCTGGCCTGATCCGAATCAGCACCTTGGGCCGGGGTGTTTATAGCACGGCTCTTGCAGGTGGTTCCACATTCTGTCCGCCAACTGATGTTGTATCCGCTTCTCTGCATGGGCAACACTTTTTTCAAGCCGGTGGTAGTATCAATACTTCATCGGTACTTACTGGTTCGGCTGGTACCGATGTCACAATGAGGGCCGGTAGTTTTGTGACTATGTCGCCAGGATTTGTCGCCAATGCCGGTTCGTTCTTTGTAGCAACCAACGGGCCTTGCTACACGGGTGTGCCTGCTTATGTGGCGCCAGGTCCGCTGTCGCAACCTGCTGAACAACTGCTGGATGCGCCGGGCGGATCCGGCGCTGGTATTCCTCTGTCACCGTCTGTACCGCCGCTTCCTGCAGAATCGTCGCCGGCTCCTTTTATACTCAATAGCATACCCCCTGCCAGGCAGCCGGCAGTAAAGCCAGTCGTGAAGCCGAAAAGTGTGAAAGTCGGAAGGTCCGGAGTCCGTCCGTAGGCGGTAGGCCGTAGTCGGTGGTCGGGAGACCGGAAGTCCGGAGACGATAGATGTAGGGAGTGACCCTCACCGCCGCCTCTTCCTACAGGGAGAGGAGCCGAGGTACGGTATTTTTCATGCTCCGTCATCCCGACGGCAGGAGGGATCTCATGAAGCGGAGACGGTAGTTGGTAGTCGGTAGACCGGAGACGGGAAGTCCGAAAGTCGGGAAGACCGGAAGTCCGGTCGTCGGGTAGTCCGTCGTCCGTAGTCGGTCGTCGGTATTGCGTGGACCGAAAACTTTACTGCCATCCGCCATCTGCCATCCGCCATCTGCCATCCGCCATCTCCCCCTAACAACTGCTCCAAAAAATCATCCCATCTCCTCATTTGCAGGCGCCGGCAGGTAGTAGTACATTCGGAGCACCTAGCCTACAACCTGTACCTATGAAAACGACACTACTGCTACCCGTCCTGCTATGGGCCGTGGCCGCCAGCGCCCAACCCTTGCGCCAGCCCGATGGTGGCGGCATCTATCGGCCCGAAGAAGCGGCCGATGAGTTCAGCGAAGCCGACTACAACTATATGCGCAGCGTACTGGCTGCCAATAAGCTGCAACTGCAAAAGCAAGGCAAATGGGCGGCGCCCCTGCCGCAGGTGACCGCCTTTCAGTGGCCCACCCGCCTGCGTACCAATCTGCTGGGCAATCAAAATGCCAGCTACCTCGGCTACTACGGCATTTCCAACTACATCGATCAAAACACCGCCTTCCCCAACCAACTGCTGGATTACAACTGCGGCAACCGCACCTACGATCTGTCGGGCGGCTACAACCACCGCGGCACCGATATTTTTTCGTGGCCCTTTCCGTGGACGAAAATGGAAAACAACGAAGTAGAAATCATTGCAGCAGCGGCGGGCACCATCATAGCCAAGTTTGATGGCAACCCCGATCAGAACTGTGCATTTTGCACCAGTGCCTGCAACTGGAATGCCGTGTATGTGCGGCAGGCCGATGGTTCAGTAGCGTGGTATGGTCACCTCAAATCGGGCAGCCTTACCAGCAAAGCAATAGGCGCCAGCGTGCTGGCCGGCGAGTACCTGGGCGTAATGGGTAGCAGCGGCAATAGTACAGGGCCCCACCTGCACTTTGAAGTATGGGAAACAGAGGCACTGGCCAAGCTGGTAGATCCCTGGGCGGGCAGCTGCAATACGCTGAATGGCACTACCAGCTGGTGGGCCAGCCAGCAGCCCTACCGGGTTAGTACCCTGAATGCTGTAATGACGCACGGCACAGCACCCGTACACACCCAGTGTGCCGGCGGCGAGCGGGTCAATGAAAAGAAGTCATTCAGAGGAGGAGATACGGTGTTTTTGGGCACCTACTACCGCGATCAGCTGCAGGGCCAAACTGTGCTGCACGAAATTTATATGCCCAACAATACCCGCTATACTTTTTGGAATCAAAGTCTTACTTCCACTTTCAATGCTTCCTGGTGGTACTACTACATCATTTTGCCATCTAACCCCATGGTAGGCGAGTGGCGCTACGATGTGACCCACAATGGTGTGCTTTCTCGCACCCGGTTTGCGGTGGGCCAGCCAATGCAGTTCACCTTTAATGGCAATGGTAGTTTTCAAAACCCGGCCAACTGGAGCGGCAGCCGCATGCCCAGCCTGCCGGTGCCCAATGGGGTAGAAGTGGTCATTAACAGCGCGGGGGCCAACCAGTGTGTGGTAGATGCGCCAGTGCGCTTTTTGAAAGGAGCCCGGCTCACCATCAGCAGCGGGGCCAACGTGCGGTTTCAGCACAACCTGGTACTGGAGCAGTAAAAACAGGGGGGCGGGCTGCTGGCGGGCTGTACCTTTAGGGGTACAACGCAATTGTATGAAGCAAGCCGCTCTAAACCCCGATATGAATATGCAGGTGCAGGTGCGCCTGCTGAGTAAGCATGCCGATGGGCCGCTGCACCACCCCGATATTTCCGTGCGTTTGTACGACCGCGATTTTGTGCAGGACTGCCTGCTGGGCCAGGCTGTACCCGATGCCGATGGCGTGGCACGGTTCAGCGTTTCGCCCCGCGATATGAACCGCGGCGTGCTCGAAGATCGCCGGCCCGATTTCTTTTTTGTAGTGTACCGCGGTGCCGAAGTGGTGTACCAAAGCCCGCTGATGGAAAATGTGTACACAGAAGCAATAGAGCAATACCAAAAGGGCCTGGGCGAAATCATTGATTTGGGCAGCTTTTTGGTAAACGCGTAAGGGGGCATATTTGCAGCCATGCAGCTGCCCGTTTTTTTGCGTCGTTTTGGTGCATCGGCCACCTGGGCCACTTTGCCCGCAGGCCTGCGGCGGCTGTTGTTGGTAGCCCTGCTGGTACACGCCCTGTTGTGTGGGCTGTTCATTCACCACACCGATTTTACCAGCGATGAAAGCGACTACTTTGGCTATGCCGTGCGTTGGGCACAGGGCCACCCCGAGCGGGTCCATCAGCTCGATGATTCTAAAAGCCCGATTGTAGCGCCTTCACTGTGGGCCGTGCCGTTTAAGCAGTGGCTGCAGCCGCCACAGGATGTGTATGGCCACCGGCTGCTACAAGCCGGCCGGGTGGGCATGTATGTGTATGCGGCCCTGCTGCTGTACACGCTGGCCTGCTGGATGCACCGCTGGCGCCCCGGGCAGCGCTGGTGGTGGGTGTGGCTGCTGTGTTTGTTCGATCCGCTGCTGATAAGCTATAGCATGCTGGTGGGCAGCGATCTGCCGGTGGCGGCCCTGCTGCTGGCTACCTGCTACTGCGCCTGGCGCTACTGGCACAGCGGCGAGGTGCACTACTGGTGGCGCATGGGCCTGCTGGCGGCGCTGGCCATGGTGGCCAAGGCTTCTATGGTTTATACCCTGCCAATGCTGTTGCTGTTGTTTTGGCTGGCGCCGGCACAGCGGCGTACATCCGTTGGTGGCTGGTTGCGCCGCTGGGCGGGCACGCTGGCGCTGGTGCTGCTGGTCATCAATGCGGCGTATTACTTCAAGGGCAGCTTTTTTCGCTGGCAGCAGCTGCCGCAAACCAGCCAGGCCTTTCAGCGGCTGGCAGCTGGCACGCCGTGGCTACAAGCACTGCCGGTGCCGCTGCCCTATGCGTACGTCAGCGGTTTCGATGCCCTGAAAAAAAACGCTGAGTTTGGCGGGGGCGATACCAACGATAACTCATTTTCGGGCGTATATGTAGCAGGCCACTACCAGCGCACCGGCCCGGTGTGGTACTACTACCTGGTGATGTGGCTGTACAAATGGCCGCTGCTGTGCTGGCTGCTACTGTTGGGCACGCTGCTATGGTGGCTGCGGCATGCGCAGCGCTGGCAGCTGCTGCGCCGGCATGCTTTTTTGTGGTTTCCCCCGCTGTTTTTTGGGCTCGTGCTCAGCTTTACCAATCCGTTTCAGATTGGCATCCGGCACTCGCTGTTGCTGCTGCCGTTTTTGTACCTGCTGCTGCTGCCGGCAGCCGCCTGGTGCTGGCAGCGGCTGGCCCGCTGGTGGCAGGCTGCGGTACTGCTGCATGCGCTGAGCCTGCTGAGCTACTGGCCCAACATGATAGCCTATACCAACGAGTTGTGGTGGCCCAAAGCCAAGGCATTTTTGTTGATGAACGATTCCAGTATCAGCTATGGCAATAGCCGGCGCCTGCTGACCGAATTTTTGCGCCAGCACCCCCGGTACCGCCAGCCCGGAGCTACCCCGGTGGCAGGATTGTATGCGATTGATATAGAGCGGTTGGGCACCAGCCTGAATACATACGGGCTCAATTGGCTGCGCAACCATTGTGAGCCGGCAGGCCACTATCGGCACACGGTTATTTTGTACCACATTACCCCGCAGGATGTGGCCCGCCTACAGTCGCTAAAATGACACGCAACTAGCCGCTAATAGACCTACATTTAACGACTGATGCCATCCAGCCGTGCCCGCTATGCTGCAGGGTATTGTTGCGTCGGTGTTTTCTCCGAAAAACTGTTTGTATGCCACCCTCTGCTGCCAATAAACCTGCTACCGCCAAGGCAAGTAAAGCCGCAAAGCCCGCCACTAAAAAAGCCAGTGCTGCTGCCAACGCCGGTACCAAACCACCCACCATGTCGCGATACGAAGACCAGCATTTTGTAGACAGCACCAAGCCGGTGTGGAACTATAGCCGCTTTACGCCCGAAGACCTGCAGAACCTGCACCAGGGCACCTTGTACCGCGGTTACGATTTGTTTGGCGCCCACGCCATGCGGGTGTTGGATACCGATGGCTATTATTTTGCTGTGTGGGCCCCCAATGCCTCCTCGGTGCATGTCATCGGGCATTTCAACCAATGGAATAAAACCGCCCACCCGCTGTATGTGCGGCTCGATCAGTCGGGCATTTGGGAGGGCTTTATACCACAGCTGGCGGCGGGCGAAGCCTACAAGTTTCATATTGTCGGCTTTCAGGGGGTGGAGCTGGACAAGGGCGATCCGTATGCTTTGTATTGGGAAAAAAGGCCGCATACGGCCAGCATTACCTGGCAAATAGACGACTACCAATGGCAGGATGCCGACTGGATGAAAAAGCGGGCCCGGCACAACAGCCTGAAAGCCGCCTGGAACGTGTATGAAGTGCACCTGGCCAGCTGGATGCGGCCCGATAAATACGATGAAGAAACCTACAACAGCTATGCACAAATCACCGAGCGACTAGTACCCTATGTACAGGAAATGGGCTTTACCCATGTAGAGCTGATGCCGGTGATGGAGCACCCCTACGATGGCAGCTGGGGCTACCAGGGCACGGGCTATTTTGCCCCTACCAGCCGCTTTGGTACGCCGCAGGAGTTCATGGCCATGGTCGATGCGTTTCACCAGGCCGGCATCGGCGTCATTCTCGATTGGGTGCCGTCGCACTTTCCGTACGATATGCATGGCCTGTTTATGTACGATGGTACACATACCTACGAGTATGCCGATATGCGCAAGGGCTACCACCCCGATTGGAACAGCTACATCTTCAACTACAAGCGCAATGAAGTAAAATCATTCCTGATCAGCTCGGCCAGGTTTTGGTTTGATAAATACCACATCGATGGCATGCGGGTAGATGCGGTGAGCAGCATGCTGCGGCTGGACTATAGCCGCAACGAGGGCCAATGGGAGCCCAACGAGTTTGGCGGCAACGGCAACCTGGAAGCCATTGCTTTTTTGAAAGAAATGAATGAAATGGTGTACCGCGATTTTCCCGATACGCAAACCATTGCCGAAGAAGCTACCGACTGGCCGGGCGTAAGCAAGCCTACCTATGCCGATGGCCTGGGCTTTGGGGGCTGGATGCATGATACGCTCAAGTACTTCAAAAAGGATCCCATCTTCCGGCAGTTTCACCAGGACCAGTTTTCGTTTAGTATGATGTACTACTACGATGAAAACTTTATGCTGCCGCTGAGCCACGATGAAGTGGTACATGGAAAAAGCCCGATGCTGTACAAGATGCCGGGCGATGAGTGGCAGAAGTTTGCCAACCTGCGCCTGCTGTACACTTACATGTTTACACACCCTGGTGGCAAGCTGCTGTTTATGGGCAATGAATTTGGCGCCACCAACGAGTGGAACCACAAAAGCGAACTGCAGTGGGAGCTGCTGCAATACGATGGACACAAACTGCTGCGCAATTGCGTAAAAGACCTGCTGCACCTGACAAAAGCAGAGCCGGCTTTTTTTGAAAAGCAGTTTGAAAAAGGCGGCTTTGAATGGGTAGAACTGAATCGGCGGCAAGACTGCGTAATCGCCTACAAGCGCCGTGGCAAAAAAGCTGCGGAAGATATTGTGGTGGTGCTAAACCTGACGCCCGTGGTACGGCACGATTATCCGCTGTACATAGACGGCAAAAAAGAATG
>JALOMC010000370.1 GCA_025455665.1 Chitinophagaceae bacterium
CCGCAACAATACCAACGGGGTGCAAATGAATGGCTTTAGTGCCGGTGCCCAGCTGAATGAAGACTGGCTGATATCGCCGGCTCTCAACCTGTCGGCCGGTTTCAATATTCCGGTACTGCGCTTTTACAGCCGTACCGAGTTTAGCGGCCCGGCCATAGAAGTGCTGGCCAGCACCAACTACAGCGGTAGTGGCGACCCCGCCGCTGCCAGCTGGACCGCCCTGCCAGCCAGCCTGCCCATACCCGCCAGCAATACCTGGACGCTGACCGACAATGTAGACCTCAGCGCTTTCAAGCAAGCCAACGTATACATCGCCTTCAGGTACCGCAGCAGCCCGGCCGATGGCGCCGCCCGCTGGACCCTGGACGATGTGAGCATTGCCAACGTGAACAGCCTGCTGAGTGCCACGCCAACCCAGCTGCTATTTGCCCCCACAGCAGTAGGCAGCAGCAGCGCCGCCCAAACGCTGACCTTGCGGGCCCGTGGCCTGGGCGATCTGCAAGTGCAGGCCAGTGCAGGCTTCCAGTTGTCGGCCGACAACAGCAGCTTTTTCAGCAACCTGAATATTACTGCTACCCAGGCCGAAGCCGGTGTGCCGCTGTACGTGCGGTACAGCCCGGTAGAAAAAAAGCTGCGGGATACCGGCCGCCTTCGCATCAATGCCACTGGTGTGGCCGATAGTGCCATCGCCCTGCTGCTGGCATCGAGCTACCCCCGCAGCCAAACCCTGGATGTGGTTACCTGGAACATGACCTTTTTTGGTAACAATAGCACCAACAACGCCACACCTGCCTTCCGCGAACAGCAAAAGCAAAACGCCAAAACGGTCATCAACCGGCTGGAGGCCGATGTGATAGGTGTGCAGGAAATAAGCAGCGACTCGGTATGGAATGTACTGCTGAGCGAACTGCCCGGTTATGCCGCTGTGCTATCGCCGCGGTGGAGCCGCTCGTTCGATGCGCCCGACCCCAATTTTCCGCCGCAGAAAGTGGGCTTTTTGTACAACAGCAGCAGCATGACGCTGCTATCGGCCCGGCCCATGTTTGAAGGCGTGTACGATGCCGCCCGTGGGGGTGCCAATACCTTGCCGGCTTATCCATCACCCGCCGGGCCCTCGGCCTTTTGGGCCAGCGGGCGCCTGCCATACATGGCCAGCTTTAGTGCCAATATAGCCGGGCAGCAGCGCACCGTGCATGTGGTAGTTATACATGCCAAATCGGGCGGCAGCAATGTAGAAGACTACAACCGCCGGGTGTACGATGCGCAGGTGCTGAAAGACAGTCTCGACACCTACTACGCCAATGAATCGGTGATTATACTCGGCGATTTTAACGACGATATCCTCACTTCTACTTTCGGCGGTCAGCCCTCGCCCTACCGCATTTTTGCCACCGATGTGGCCGGCTATCAAGCATACACGCAAGGCTTTTCGGCGGCGGGCCGTGCCAGCTTTGTGGGCAGTACCAATAGCATGATAGACCACCTGATAGGCAGCAACGAGCTGAACAGCGCCTACCTGGCCGGCAGTGCCGAAGTGGAGGACCCCCGCACCTATATCAGCAACTTTACCAGCACCACGGCCGATCACCTGCCGGTGTATGTGAGGTATGCGCTGGAGGTACCGCTGCCGGTGAGCATGGGTCCGCTGCAGGCCTGGCTGCAGGGCAGTACGGCACAGCTGCGCTGGCACACGCTGAGCGAGCAGGGCAGCAGCCATTTTGTAATAGAACGCAGCAGCGGCCAGCAGCGCTTTGTGCCCGTGGGCGCCCTCAATGCCCGTGGCCAAAGCAGCACCCGCCAGCCCTACCAGTGGGCCGATGCGGGCCTGGCACCGGGCGTGTACACCTACCGCCTGAAGGCCGTAGACCGCGATGGCAGCTACCGCTACAGCAACCAGGTAGCGCTGCGGGTAGGTGGCGCCCACATAGTGCTGTACCCCAACCCCGTGAAGCAACAACTGCAGGTGGTGCTGCCTGCTGGCGTGCACAGCCTGCGCTGGAGCCTGGCCACTGCCACCGGCCGACAGCTGGCGGCGGGGCAGGGTAGTGCTGCCACAGCCGTACCGGGCTTGCAGCAGGCGGTGGGCCAGCTAAAACCAGGCCTGTACCTGCTACAACTGCACACCGAGCTGGGCCCCGAAACCATCAAGCTGCTGAAAGAATAGCAGGTGGGGCCGTCAGCGGCAGTACATGGCCCGGCAGCGGTACCGGCTGCTACGGGCTTCGCTATCGCTTCGGCCCCGGCTGCGCCGCGGCTACCCCTGCGCATCCGGCGGCCCATGCGCTGTGTGCAAGGCCCAGCCAGCCACGGTTATTCGTTGCCGGGCACTGCACGGCCGCCCCACGCCCCCCCGACCAACGATACTACCCCGCACCCCGACTCGACGCAGTAGAGGCGGGGGAGGAGTAGTGAGGCGGGCGGGTACTGCTGCCGGGTGCTGCACGGCTGCCGATGGGGCCCTCTTTTTTCCTTGCAATTTTGTCAGTTGCTGCCGGGGCGGCACTGTGTTTGTACTGCCCCCGCGGGTGGCCGGGCGCCAAGGCGGCGGCTACCCAGTATCCACTAACCAATTAAACAAACCATATGGCTACCGGAAGCATCAGAGTGAGTTCGGAAAACATCTTTCCGATCATTAAAAAGTTCCTGTACAGTGACCACGAAATTTTTATCAGAGAACTGGTGAGCAATGCGGTGGACGCTACCCGTAAGCTGAAGACGCTGGCCAGCGTAGGCGAGTACAGCGGCGAACTGGGCGAGCCCCGCATAGAGGTGGTGCTGGATGCGAAGAAGAAAACCATCAGCATCATTGACCAGGGCATAGGCATGACGGCCGAAGAGGTAGACAAGTACCTGAACCAGGTGGCGTTTAGCAGTGCCGAAGAATTTTTGGAG
>JALOMC010000047.1 GCA_025455665.1 Chitinophagaceae bacterium
GCGCTGCCACGCTCAAAATACTTGCGGCAGCGGTCATCCATCGTCTTTTCATGGTCAGCAATGTTTTCGTGGGGGTTACCATCGCTAAAAGTAAACGCGGCCCCGCAGTTGCCACATGATTTAAAGCAGGAAAAGCAAGTGGAATGCTGACAGCCACCAGCACAGCATCCGGCTGGCTAGCTGCAAACTTGCCCGCCTGCGTAGCCAACAAAACAGTGCCGCCAGCTGCATAGCCTTTTTTTGGCAAATGCTGGCTGGCGGCTGGCAAATTGGTGAGGCGATCTTTTTCGAACGCCCGATCCATGATTACTTATTTGCTAAAGGCTTCATCCAAAATAGCTGCTTGTTCTTTTGCATGCACTTTGCCGTACCCGGTGGCGGTGGAGGCACTGGCCTTTCGGCTGATGATGTCGAAGCTGACGCTGGTCAGGTTCATCCGCAAGAATGTGGCGGCGCCCATATTCATTGGTTCTTCTTGCACCCAGTGCCATTTAGCCTTGCCATACTTAGCCTGTAGTGCTGCCAGCTGTGTAGTGGGCAGCGGGTACAATTGCTCTACCCGCACAATGGCAATATCATCGCGACCTTCAGCCTGTTTCTTTTCGGCCAGTTCAAAGTAAATTTTGCCGCTGCAAAACAGCACCTTCTTCACCTTGCCTGCTTCGGCTTGTGTATCATCAATCACTTCGCAAAAGCGGCCCTGGGTAAACTCGTCGATATGGCTGTAGGCACCCGTATGGCGCAGGTTGGCTTTGGGGCTAAAATTGATAAGGGGCTTACGGAATGGCCAGGTAATCTGGCGGCGCAATGCATGGAAAAAGTTAGCCGCGGTGGTAATGTTCGTCACTACCATGTTTAGTTCGGCACAGCTTTGCAAAAAGCGTTCGAGGCGGGCACTGCTGTGCTCGGGGCCCTGGCCCTCGTAGCCATGCGGCAGCAGCATGACCACACCATTCATGCGGTACCATTTCTGCTCACCTGCCGCCAAAAACTGATCTATCATGGTTTGGGCGCCGTTGGCAAAATCGCCAAACTGTGCCTCCCACAGTACCAGCGCATGCGGGTTAGCCATGGCATAGCCATACTCAAAGCCCAGCACACCGTACTCACTCAGCAGCGAGTTGTAAATACGAAACTGTCCCTGTCCTTCCTTCAGCTGTGCCAGGCGGTTGTAGTAGGCATCCGTCACCTCATCTCGCAAAATGGCATGGCGGTGGCTAAAGGTGCCGCGGCGTACATCCTGGCCGCTCATGCGCACCTCGTAGCCCTGGTGGCAAATGCTGGCATAGGCCAGCAACTCGCCGGTGGCCCAGTCAAACTTTTGCTCGGCCTCAAACAACTTGTTTTTATCCGCCAGCAGCTTCTCCACTTTTTTCAGTGGCTTAAAGCCATCGGGCAGGTGCATAATGCTCCGAAAGCAATGTTCTATTGTTTCGCGGGGCACACTGGTATCAGGGCTTTGCTCAAAATCGGCATCGTTGGCACGCCGTAGTTCACGCCACCACTCTTCCGGCTTTTGGTAGGTATAGGGCAGTGGGTTTTGTTTCACATTGTCCAGGCGGGCTTGCAGGTCATCCCAAAATTTCTTTTCCATTTCCTTGGCCAGTGCCTGCGCCTCGGTATCGCCATTGTCCAGCAAAAACCGGGTATACATTTCCCGCGGGTTGGGGTGTTTGTCAATTTTGGCGTACAGGCCCGGCTGGGTAAACTTGGGGTCATCGCCTTCGTTGTGGCCATGGCGGCGGTAGCACACCATGTCTACAAACACATCGCAGTTAAACTCCTGCCGGAAGCGGGTGGCAATGTCCACCGCCTTTACCACAGCCTCGGCATCATCGCCATTGATGTGAAACACCGGTGCCTGCACAGCTGCCGCCAGTGAGGTACAATAGTCGCTGCTACGGGCATCGGTAAAGTCGGTGGTAAAACCAATTTGGTTATTGATCACAAAATGGATGGTGCCGCCGGTTTCGTAGCCATCCAGCTTGCTCATCTGCAATACTTCGTACACAATACCCTGGCCGGCTATGCTGGCATCGCCGTGTATCAGTATAGGCAATACTTTGTCGTATTCGCTATTGTACACTACATCGGCTTTGGCACGGCAAAAGCCTTCTACCACCGGGTTTACAGCCTCCAGGTGGCTGGGGTTGGGGGCCAGCTTCAGGTTAATGGGCTTGCCATTGGCCGTAGTAGGCTGGCTGCCATAACCCAGGTGATATTTTACGTCGCCACTGCCCATGGTTGTGTCGGGTATGGCAGTGCCTTCAAACTCGCTGAAAATTTGCTCATAGGTTTTGCCCATGATATTGGCCAGCACATTCAGGCGGCCGCGGTGGGCCATGCCTATCACCACTTCTTCTACACCATGGTCGGCTGCAGTAGTGATGATCTGATCCAGTGCTGCAATCGTGGTTTCGCCACCTTCGAGGCTAAAGCGCTTTTGACCGATGTACTTGGTATGCAAAAACTTTTCGAACAGCACACCCTGGTTTAATTTTTCGAGAATCCGACGCTTTTGCTCCAGCGGCAGGGGCCTTGCAAATCCATTTTCAATCTCATTGGTCAGCCAATCTACTTTTTGCTGATCGCTGATGTATTTGAATTCCCAGCCTACATGGTGCGCATAGGTCTTTTCGAGGTGGTTGTAAATGTTTCGGAGCGAGGTGGTGCCAAGGCCCAACAACTGACCGGCATGAAACTCCTTGTCGAGATCGGATTCGGCAAAGCCATAAAACGATAGTTCAATATTGGCTTTGCGGTCAATACGTGGTCTGATAGGATTGGTTTTGGCCAGCAAATGGCCTTTATTGCGGTAGCCCAAAATCAGCCGGTACACCATGATCTCCCGCTTCCAATCTACACTACTGCTGCTGGCGCTGGCCACACCATTGGCAGTGCTGGAGCCGTTGCTGGCTTTGCCTGCCGCTACAGCAAAATCGAAGCCTTCGAAAAACTTTCGGAACTCAGGATCTACCGTGGCCGGGTTGGCGAGGTAATCGTTGTACAAATTTTCTACGTACTGCGGGTGCTGACTGGTGATGTAAGAAAAGTCTTTCATGGCTGCGATACCGGCGCCGTTTCAGGCATTTGGCCGGGGGTGGCAAATGTACGTGCTGCAGCCAGTTGGTCGCCGGTGCACTAAGCGCTGAAACCGAATTTTTTGCAAAAACAAGACCGGTAGAAAAAAGCCACTGTCAGGAGGGGGTGGCAGCGGCGGGGGCAGGCCCCTTGGAGGAAGCAGCTTGTCCGGGTAGCCATGCATACATGCCGTTCATAATGATGGCATGCGGGGCGGTGAGGGCCGATATAAACATCAGGAATAAAAGGAAAGGAGAAATGCTGAACGCAAACAATTGCTGGGCAGCAAAAAACAGTGCCAGCCCCACAAAACTGAGCAGGCTGAAAGGCAGAAAGGACTGCACAAAACGCTGCCAGGAATAGGCAGGACCGGCCGATGCCCGCAAAAAATGATACTCAGTGATGATGACCCGCAGCGAGTGCCACAGACCGAAATAAAGTGCAAAGGCGGTATAAAGTGAGCAATGCTGAATCGTGAGCAGCAGCAGGCCCAGTACCAGCAATTCGCACAGCAGCAGCGGCACCAGCACAGCGCTGGCTATGCGCACAGTAGCTACCAGCTTGAACAACGCTGCGTCTTGCGAAAAATTCCAACTGAATACCGGGCTTAGTACTGGCACCTGGCTTTGCCAATGGGTGAGCCATAAATGCGACAGCAGCAGCGAACCCCAGACCACGTACAGCAACCATTTCAATGGTTGCCGCTCCGCCAGGCTGATGGTGTGCAGCTGGCTTTGGCCGAAATGAAAAGCAGCCGTCAAAAGAAAAATCCAAAACATACCATCGGCCCACAGTAGCCAGCCGGCCGCTACAGCCAGCAGCAATCCCAGATAAGGCACAAAAAAGCGCCTCAACAGCTGCCATCCACGATCGGGCTGTGCTTTGGTGTGGTTGTAAATAACATGATCGATAGCGCCATGCGGTACGCCAAACAATGCTACCAGCAGCAGCATCATGCCCACGTCGGACCCGGCCGATAGCCGGTAACCCAACCACGATGGCACCAGAAAGGCCAGCGTGATCAGCGCAAACCAACCATTCATTTTTGAGGCAAGCGACATGGTAGCAATCGGGGGTATGAATAAGGCCCTACAAACAAAAGACAACGGCGGCGGCTCGCCGCATCAGCAAGCGGCCGCCACCGTTGAAAGGTTTTTTGCACCAGGCGAAGGGGCCTGGCACTGTGCGGCATTAAGCCACGGCTACAGCCGGCTTCTTGTCGCTTACAGCAATGCCGTACACCACCAGACCGAAGCCAATTTTGTTGATGGCATCAGCGATGTTGTAAAACAGGTTCATGTCTTTGGGCTCGAGTACACCACTCAACCAGCCACCGGGCATAGCCATGTAGCCAATGGGGTAAATGGCCCAACCTACCAATACAAACCAAGCCAGCGCCTGAATACCCTTCTTCACTGCAGGGTTGTCGCTTTTAGCTGCCAGTTGCTTGGCTTCGCCTGCCCATGCCGAATACAGAATGTACGCATAGCCGATAGTAGAGATAACGCCCCAGATAACAGAATGGCTGGTGCTGCCGTCAGTGAAGCCTTCGCCAATATAGCCGGCTACCAGCATCAGCACAGAGGCGGCAATCAACTTCCACATAAAGCTTGACTTGGCACCGGCTGGCTTCAGCAACAAATAAAATTCGAGGCACATCAAGGGCACGGTCAGTGTCCAGTCGATGTACCGGAGTGCGGTGGGAGTTTCCTGCGTGGCGGTGTAGTAGTCACGCATGTAGTAGTAATGCACAGCCGCGATGCCAGTAATAAGGCCCGAAACGAGCAAACTGGTCTTCCATTTGCCATCTACTTGTCCCCTTTCGAAAAAGAAGAAAATAGAAGCGGCAAACATGGCCATGTAGCCGGTGAAAAACGTGAATGCAACTGCATCGTCCACCGGGATTTTCACAATGTCAAGCAAGTACATGTTCATAATGTTTAAGTTTTTGATACGATTGATTCAACACCAGAGCAGGGATGTTGTTGCAACCGCCGACGGGTATTTTTCACAAACGTTTCACGTTTTTGACGAAATAGGCCGAAAGACTCCACGGTATAACCAGCAGACATGATTTTCTTGAAAAAAGAGGTCCGAGAGGCTTGAAAATTTTCGCGGCAGTGGCTACTATCCGCCGCCGCCACCATAATGGATGCCGCCGCCAAACAGCCATGGCTGAATAAACAGACCGCGAAAAACCAGCAGCAACTGCTATCGGCATCCAAAAAAGATTTGGCAGGCAATTGATTGGCGGCTACTTTTGCGCTCCCAATTTTTTGAACATATGGCTAATCATAAGGCAACGAAAAAGGATGTACGTCAATCGGCCAAGCGCCGCGAACGCAACCGCTACTATGGCAAAACCACCCGTAATGCCATCCGCGAACTGCGCAAAGGCACCGAGGTAGCTGCTAAAGAAGAGCAATTGCCGCTGGTGGCCAGCCAAATTGACAAACTGGCTAAGCGGGGCATCATCCACAAAAACAAAGCTGCCAACCTGAAGAGCAAGCTGGCCAAGCACATCAATTCGCTGAAGGCTGCTGCCCAGGCGTAAGCGCTGATCGCATTCCTTTTCTCACGGAGAGGCTCAAAATATTCTCCCGGTCGAACCAGTTCGGCCGGGATTTTTTGTATGGTGCCAGCGCTGGCATGGCCCATTGGCGGCTTCTAACCCTGCACCCCGTTATTTTTATCAGCACTATGAAAAGAATGATGCTCCTTTTGGTCCCGGCCCTGCTGGCTCAATGCTGGCTGCATGCTCAGCTTACCCGCTTCGAAACCAGTCGGGGTACCGAAACCGCCACCTACCAGGAAGCTATTGCCTTTTACCAACAGCTGGATAAAGCCAGTACGCAGGTACGCATGCTTACTACCGGCCCTACCGATGCCGGCTACCCGCTGCACCTGGTGCTGGTAAGCCCCGATGCCGATACCGACCCCGCCAGCTGGCAGCGCCGCCGCCGTGTCATCATCATGGTGAATAATGGCATTCACCCGGGCGAGCCCGACGGAATAGATGCCAGTATGATGCTGGTACGTGACGTAGTAAAAGGTACGGTAACCCTGCCGCCCAATGTGTGCCTGGGCATAGTGCCGGTATACAATATAGGCGGAGCCCTCAACCGTGGCGCTTTCAGCCGTGCCAACCAAAACGGCCCACTGGCCTACGGCTTTCGTGGCAATAGTCAAAACCTGGACCTGAACCGCGACTTTGTAAAAGCCGACAGCTACGAAGCCCGCAGCTTTGCCCGGGCCTTTCAGTTGCTGCAGCCCGATATACTGATAGACAACCACGTGAGTGATGGCGCCGATTTTCAGCACGTATTCACGCTGCTGACCACGCAGTACGACAAGCTGGGCGCTCCGCTGGGCGATTGGCTGCGCCGCACTTTTGAACCCGCCCTGTACGCCGATATGGCCCGCAAAGGCTGGAACCTGTTTCCCTACGTCAACTTTGACAGCTACGACCTGAGCCGCGGCATGACCCAGTTTTATGAGCCGCCCCGCTACAGCAGCGGGTACGCCGCCTTGTTTCAGACCATTGGCTTTGTGCCCGAAACCCACATGCTGAAACCCTACGACCAGCGGGTACGCAGCACCTATGATTTTATGCGCACCGTAGTAGCCCAAAGTGCCGCCCATGCTGCCGAGCTGAAAGCCAAACGCCAGGCAGCCCGCCAGGCCGTGCAGCAAGCCAGCAGCTGGCCCCTCAGCTGGGCGCCCGACCGCAACCGTGCCGACACCCTCACTTTTTTGGGCTACCGCCGCGATACCGTCATCAGCCAGGTAAGTGGCCTGCCCGTGATGCAGTACAACCGGCAGCAGCCTTTCAGCGCACCGGTGCGGTTCTTCAGCTATTTTGTACCTGCTAAAGAAGTAAAAGTGCCCCGCTACTACGTGCTGCCCCAGGGCTGGCATGCTGTAGCAGACAGGCTAAAGGAAAATGGCGTGCAGCTGACAGCCATCAAAAATGACACAACGATACAAGTGACCGCCTACCGCATCGCCAGCTACAAAACCAGCCCACGGGCGTTTGAAAAGCATTACCGGCAAAGCGATATACAGCTTGAAACTACTACCCAAACGGTGCAGCTGCTCAAGGGCGACTACCTCATCAGCCTGGCGCAACCAGCCCGGCGCTACCTGCTGGAGGTACTGGAGCCATTGGGAGATGATAGCTTTTTTAGCTGGAACTATTTCGATGCCATTTTGCAGCAAAAAGAAGGCTACAGCGACTACCGCTGGGAAACTGTAGCAGCCGACTGGTTGGAAAAAAATCCGGCGCTCCGCCAGCAATTGGAAGAAAAGAAAAAAGCTGACCCGGCTTTTGCAGGCAATAGCAGTGCCATCCTCAACTGGGTTTATAAAAATTCACCTTACTACGAGCCTGCACATTTGCGCTATCCTGTATTCAGGATAGAATAGTAAATTGGGGGCGTGACGGGTGTGATGAAAACAGCAATGATGCTGGCTTGCTGGTGCGGGCTGGCAGGCATGCAGGCGGCTGCGCAGGCACCTGCCGTGCAGGTAAACAAGCTGGACTACACCCGCTCGATAGCGCCGCCCCATGCCACCATCAAATACCTGGAAGAAATACAAAGCTGGACAACCGACAGCCATACTGTGCGCCTGCTGAGCTATCCAAGCCGGCAGCTCATCTGCCGATATCGCTATATTGATTTGCAACGGAAAATAAAGCAGGGCCTCTACCTGGCATGGCATGCCAATGGCCAGTTAAGCGACTCTGGCTTTTACAAGCAAAACCGCCGCCACGGCGCCTACTACGAGTGGCATGCCAACGGCCAACTGAAATCGGTAACGCACTACCAGTTTGACCGCCCTGCCGATACTACCCGCCACTGGTACGAAGACGGTGCGCTGTTGACCGAAATGATTACCGACAACAATGGGATGGGCGAACGCACCGACTACTACCCGAGCGGCGAAGCCTGGGGCCAGGGCCCGGTACGCAATGGGCAGCCCCACGGCACCTGGACCTTTTGGCGCCCGGCTGGCACCCCACTGATGACGGTGGCATTTGAAGAAGGCCAGCCAGCCGCTACCGAATGCTACGATGAAAAAGCCAACGGGGGCCAACAGCCCTGTGCCTACCTGCAGCCGGCCAATTTTGAAGGCGGCAGCAAGGCCTGGCAGGCATGGGTAGCCGAACACCTCCGCTATCCCCGCTTTGGCCCCGAAGGCAAGTTTCGGGGCATGGCAAAAGTGCAATTCCAAATCAATGACAAAGGCGAGATGACCAACATCGATATCCTGCAATCGCCAGGCGAAGCCTTTGATGAAGAAGTACGCAGGCTACTGGCAGCCTGCCCGCGGTGGCAGCCTGCCCGCATGGCCGGCCGGCCCATCGGCATGCAGCTGGTGCAAGACATTCTGTTCGATAATCGATTGCTTATTCGCCGCTGAGTTTTGGCGGCAAATGCCGTAAGTTGCTGGCGCTGCGCCACCCCGATGGCCAGCATTTGCAGCAAACCAGCAGGTATGAAAAAACTATTGCTCCTGTGTAGCCTGTGGGCCAGTGTAGCCTGGGCGCAAAGCGGCACGTACAAGGCCACTCCTTTTCCTGAAAATACCCTGAAGCTGCAATGGCAGCACCCCGGCATGCAGCGCACCGAAGCCATGGGCGATGCGCTGGTGGCCAAAGCCAGTGGCGCTGCGGTAGTGTTGGGCAATGGCCAGCAGCCCATAGCGGGCTGGCAGCTGCGCCGAACAGGCAACGCTATACAAATATGGAAAGGTACCCGGCAGGTATGCGAACTACAAGCATGGGATAGCGGCCACCTGCGGGGCTGGCACCTACGCATGGCACCGGCCGAACGCTGGGTGGGCAGTGGCGAACGTAGCCTGCCACTGCTGCGAAATGGCCAGCGGGTGCAGCTGTACAATAATCCACACTATGGCTACGAACTGGATGCCGATGAACTGAACTACTCCGTACCGTTCGTGATGAGTACCGCCGGCTACGGCCTGCTGTTCGACAATCCCTCGAAGGGCTATTTCGACTTTGGCCGCCAAACACCCGGCGTACTGGAAGCTGCTTTTGAAAGCGGCGAATTGAACGTGTACATCATTGCCGCAACCGACCTGCCCGGCGTGCTACGCCAGTACAGCGCCCTTACAGGCCGGCAGCCGCTACCACCCCGCTGGGCCCTCGGCAATTTTGTGAGCCGCTTTGGCTACCGCAGCCAGGCCCAAACCGAAGACGTAATCAGGCGCATGCAGGCCGATAGCTTTCCTATCGACGCCGTAGTGATCGACATCTTCTGGTTTGGCGACAGCATCAAAGGCACGCTGGGCAACCTGGACTGGGTGAACCGCAGCAAATGGCCGCAGCCGCAAGAAATGATGGCCCGCTTTCGGCAGCAGCACATCAACACCGTGCTGGTGACGGAGCCATTCTTTTTGAAAAACACCCGCCAGTTTGAGGCCAGCCAGCCCTACCTGGCTACCAATGCGCAGGGCCAGCCTTACATGCTCACCCAGTTTTACTTCGGCTACGGCGGCCTTATTGATTTGTTCAGGCCAGAAGCCCGGCAGTGGTTTTGGCAGTTTTACAAAAAACACACCGATAGTGGCGTAGCCGGCTGGTGGGGCGATTTGGGCGAGCCCGAAAACCACCCCGCAGATGTGCTACACAACCTACGGTCGAAAGGCGTAAACCGCCCGGTAGCGGCCAATGAAGTACACAACTTGTACGGCCACCAATGGAGCAAACTGCTGTACGAAAACTGGACGAAGACCTATCCGGATAAGCGCCTCTTTTTTTTGAACCGGGCTGGCTTTGCCGGCAGCCAACGCTACAGCATTTTTCCGTGGACGGGCGATGTAAGCCGCACCTGGAACGGCCTGAAAGCCCAGCTGCCCAACCTGCAAAGCATGAGCCTGAGCGGCGTGCCCTATATCCACAGCGATGCCGGTGGGTTTAGCAATGTGCCCGACAACGACCAGGAGCTATACGTTCGCTGGCTGCAAATGGCAGGCTTCACCCCCGTTTTCCGGCCACATGGCACCGCCTTTGGCGACCTGGAAGCTGGCGTAAACGACCTGCCCAGCGAGCCCACCTTTAAAGACGAACCCTACAAAAGCATGGCCCGCCAGGTAATACGGCAGCGCTACCAGCTGCTGCCCTACCTGTACAGCATGGCCTGGCAGCACA
Organism: Chitinophagaceae bacterium; assembly: GCA_025455665.1. Taxonomy (GTDB): domain Bacteria; phylum Bacteroidota; class Bacteroidia; order Chitinophagales; family Chitinophagaceae; genus Phnomibacter. Next base: position 10,256 of record JALOMC010000047.1, read on the forward strand.
GCAGCAGTGGCCAGCCGCTGATACGCCCTATGCTGTATGCCTTTGGCAGCGATACGGCCGCCACAGCCGCTACCGGCCAATACATGTTTGGCGATGCCCTGCTGGTAACACCGGTAACCGATAAAGGCGCCCGCCAGCAAGCTGTGTACGTGCCTGCCGGCAACTGGTACCACTGGCACAACGGAGCCCCCCTGGCAGGCGGTGGCTGGCACACACTGGAGGCACCGCTGGAGCGACTACCCGTATTGGTAAAGGCCGGCAGCCTGCTGCCCACCTGGCCCGATGGCGCCACGGCTGCCAATACCGCTGCTTACAACATGAGCACGCCACTGCAAATACGCTACTACGCTGGCACCAGCCAGCAGCCGTACTGGCTGTACGATGATGATGGCCGGCACCCGCAGGCCTTGCAGCAAAAGCAGGCACACCAACTGCTGAAAATGCAAGCAAAGCAAACAGGTAACGAACACCGCATTACCATCACGGCAGCCAACTGGCCAGCTGGTCAATCTCGCAGCTTTACGCTGGTACCTGTGGGCATGGCTGGCAGCCGCTATACTGCCAGCATCAATGGCAAAACCACAAAACGCATTTTTGCAGCCGGCGATGCATTGGCTTTTCGCTTCAGCGGACAGCCTGTCAGCATCGTGTTGCAATCTTTCTAACCAGACATCTCCCCGCTTTAAGCATGAAAACCACAACACTAGCCGCCGCCTTTTTGCTTTGCCAAAATGCCTTTGCACAAAACCAACCCACGCCCATTCCGCTGCCCGATAGCCTGCGCAGCGCCGCCGTACTGGTGCAGGTGCAGGTAGCCAAACCCACCCATCGCCGCGAAACATCGGCCGATGTAAGCAGCGGACCGGTAACGCTGAAACTGGAAGCCGAACGTGGCGAACGCAAAGTAGAATTTGAGTTTCCGGAAGGCAGCACCGTGGTGAGCAAGGCGCTGGCTGCCGAAGCCGAAGACGGAGAAATATCGCTGGAAGATGCCTGGAATTTTGATGAACCTACCATGCTGCTGATAGCCACCGCAGCCGACTCTGCGGCCGGCTTTACCCTGTACAGCGGCTATGTAAAGCAGGCCAACAAAGCCTGGCAACTGGTAGGCACCTGCCGCGTAGCCAGCTGGCAAAAACAACTCACCGAACTAAGCCTGACCACCGATGCACCCCGGCGCAAGCCACTGGCAGCACAGTGGCAGCAAGCCTGGAGCCAACGCCCCAATGGCAGCTGGAAAAGCTTGCTGCAAGACACTGCCAAAGCACCTACTATCAACTGGACGGCCCATGCCGATAGCCTGGCGCAGGCAGCGGCCGACGACAGCCTGATAAAGCAGGCCATACAAACACCCGCTTATGCCAACCTGCAAAGTACACAAGGCATTTTTTATGAAATCATCGAACAAGGCAGTGGCACTCCGGTGACGCTCAACGATCGGATTACTGTGCACTATAAAGGCTATTTGTTTACCAACGGCGAGGTGTTTGATCAAACGAAAGACAAGCCGGCCAGTTTTCCGCTACGCGGCCTGATCAAAGGCTGGCAGGTGGCACTGCCGCTGATAAATGTCGGTGGCAAAATCAAAGTAGTCATTCCATCGGGGCAGGCCTACAGCATCCGCACCCGGGCGGCCAAAATACCACCCAACAGCATCCTGGTATTTGAGATAGCAGTAGTAGAAAGCAGTGCCAACAAATAAGCCACCTATGTACATCAGCGGCCACACATTTACCGACATTGATTTTGGCACCGAAGGCTGGGCCTACCGGGAATACGAAGGTTGCAGGTTTATCAACTGCCAAACACCCGGCCAAAGCCTGGCCGGCATCCAATTTACCGACTGTGTGTGGCGCCATTGCGATGTCTCGAACTGTGGCCTGCAACAAACCGCCCTGCGCAATGTGCATTTTGACCACTGCAAGCTCATGGGCCTGCAGTTCGATGACTGCAATCCCTTTTTGTGGTCGGTCAGTTTTGCGCACAGTATGCTGGCGCTGGCCTCTTTCAGGGGCATGAAAATGAAAAAGACCGTATTCAATACTTGCATACTGACCGAGGCCGACTTTACCGGCACCGATTTGTCGGGGGCTGTGTTTCTGCAAAGCGATTTATCGGGCGCCGTTTTTGACCAAACCAATCTGGAAGGCGCCGACCTGCGAGAGGCATTTCATTTCAGCATTTCGCCGGCACAAAACCGGCTTAAAAAGACCCGCTTTGCGGCCGACAATTTGCGGGGGCTACTGGCGCATCTGGATATCAGGATTGAGTGATCTTGTTTACCTAACGGAGTGAAGTAGTTTATTGATTTGAAAGCTTACAATATCAGGTGCAGAAAATTAAGCGAGAGAGCATTTTAAAAACTGTAGTATCTCATTTTTTGCTATTGACAAACATCAAAATACAGTACCTGTATAACTCACCGGAATAGATGGATTGTTAAATGACCCATCTCAACAACAACGACGATAGTCCTCCTCTTATTTTCGGGAGAAAGAGCGGCCACCTATGTAATAGTGGCGCTGGCAAATGGGGTATTGAAACTACCGTGGCCCAGCCGTTGGTATCAAAATAACAAGACACGATAAACCCATCAAGGCTATGCTTGTACAAAAAGCGGGGGCAAATAGCAATAGCAGACGAATATTGATTGGCTTTTTCTTGTGCAGCATCCTCACAAAAGCTAATACGCAAGATTTCACACAACAATTACCCCGGCCCTTCAACATCAGCATTGAAAGCCGCTGGGGCATTCAACGCGAACAACTGCGCATCCAGGATCCGGGCGGCATGTTGGCCACAGCAGCCGATCCGCAGGCTTTTTGGGGACTTGGGCTTTCTGCACCAACCGGTAACCCGCACTTGCGGCTAGGCCTCAACATAGATCATTCATTTGTTGGTCGGGATATCAGCTTTAGTGGCTACACACAGCAATCCGGTCAAACCTTCTGGCGCTTCAATCCGTTTGCGGAGTACAGCATACCGCTCACAAACCGAAAGGGTAAGGACAGGTTTTACTTTACAGTACAGGCAGGACCCAGTTTCAGCACTACTATGGGGCGCCAACCGGGTCCAAAAGCCATTGACAATTTCAATGCACAGCTACTTACTGGCGGAGATACCATGTATGCGAAAATGAATAACTCAAGCTTGCTGCGCAGCGAACTTTTTGGCCTTAGCGGTGCCATAGGAGTTGGCTGGCAAGCCAATCACCGTCTTTCATTTTTGCTTACCGTAGGTGGCCATGTGCGGTTGGGCAACGATGTGAGTGTGCAAACACTCAACTACCGCCACCAGCAATCGCCGGGCAACCATTGGGCCACTGTGCGAAGCACTGGCAATATGGTAGCCACCACGCTGGGCATAAGGTATACAGTGGGCGCTACCGAAAAAACACTTGCCCGCCGGGCTCGCATCGGCCGCCGTGGCATTGATACTGCCTTCTTGCGCACCCACCGATGGGAAGCCGAGCTACTCACCAGCAGTTTTTACCCCAGCATCAGCCTTTCTGATGCCGGTGGCCACCTGGCCAGGCTGCGGCATCAACGCTTTACCTATGGCGCCCGTATACGCTACCGGCTGGCGCCGCGCTGGTTTATAAGTGCCGGATTTGAAACGCACCCCTATGCTTTGGAGGCAAAACCTGATAAAGACTTTTTTCTTGGTTGGAGCACCATTGCAGCGAACGTAAATAATGCCGTGCAAGTGCCGGTAATGGGTGAATACCTGCTATGGCGCACAACAAAAAAACTGAAGCTGGATGTACTGGCCGGGGCGGGACTGACCCTGGGTATACAGCGCCAAGCATTGTGGCCCGACATGCTTGAGCAAGTGCGGCTGCCGGGCGATGTAAACAGCCACCCACAAAACATATACTACGAAGACATACAACTGCAGGAAGGGCCAGGCAAAACCTATTGGGCCGCCACCGGCCAGCTACAGGCCAAGTGGCATGTAAGTAGGCACATATACCTGCACGGCTACCTGCGCTACCAGCACGACCTGACAAACCAGCCCGAGTTTATGCGCCTATGGGCCGCCTACCGCTATGGCAGCCCCACTGCACCCGAGCACAAAGCACTGCTGGGACAAAGCCC
>JALOMC010000371.1 GCA_025455665.1 Chitinophagaceae bacterium
ATGGACCTGCAAGAAATATGGAAGAGCACCGAGGCGAATGACGCTCTGCTGGGTCAGCTGCTGCAGCAGCGAAGCTTTTTGCGCCAGCGGTCGAAAGGGCCACTGCAAAAGCTGCGACGAAACCTTTCTGTCAATCTTAGTTTCGCTGCCGTTATCACCCTGGCCTACGGTGTGCTGATCTTCTTTTTTCCGCTTTGGCAGGTACAGGTTGCATTGTGCATTGTATCGGCCTTCAACCTATGGATCATGATCACCGGCTACCGCTTGTACCAAAGCATCGACCCCGACCTGAGCCACGATAATGTATTGGAAACACTCAAGGTACACTACCAAAATTTTCAGGCTTGGTTCAGGCAGCAAATGCAGGTATCGTTGTTCATTTATCCGGTGGCGTTTACAGGCGGCTATCTGCTGGGCGGTGCCATTGGTAGCGGCAAGCCTATCGAAGAGTTTTTCAGTCATCAGATTGTGTACTGGGCATTTTTTATTGGTATGATACTGATGACCATTGCAGGCTACTACCTCGGTCGTTACCTCAATCGGCTGGCTTTTGGCAAATACGTCGATCAACTGAAAACAAGTATTGATGAATTGGAGCAGGCCTGATGCAGCCAGCGTTTCCTGGCTACTGTTTGCCAAAAAACAAAGAAGGCCAGCCATCAAAGGCCGGCCTTCTGACAATAGTGGGTGCTTATAAGCCGATTATTGCTGATACAGATAGTAGGCGGTGTACTCACGGTTGTTTTCGTCTATCAGCGTCAGGTAGGTTTCAAATTTGTTCCAGCTACTGGTACGGGCTGCCGTGGCCAGCGGTCTGAAGTGCTCAAAGTCGGTATACCCCAGCCATCCGTTGTCCAGCGATTTATTGAAATCCTGGGCAAACACATTTTGGTAGCCACCGGCCAATCGCCGCGATAGCCGCCGGTCGACCATCAGATGTTTGAGACGAAGCTGGCGCATGCTCACTTCAAAATAAGGATCGGCCGGATTGACAGCCACTATTGCAGAAACGCCAGTTGCTATTTCATTTATTACAGCTCTCACATTCCATTCGCCATCTATACGGCCGTTGGGTGCTACCAGCGCTATATGGCTGCTGGCGGGCAGGCTGGCAGCCCTTGCCAGCTGATACTGCCGCGGAAAATCGTAATCGCCTTTTTGTGCATGCACCGTAACTGAAATGCGCCATTGTCCTACAGGAATGGCCGCTAGTCGCATTCTGTAGTTGCTGCCTTCCCTTTGCAGTTTTACAAACCGTTTATCGGGTGCATCAGTACGCGAAAATTCGGCGATGATACTATCAATGCTGTTTACCGGTATGCTACCGTTGATAAACGATACCATCAGCTCACCTTGTACAGGCGGCGGCGGCGTGTAAATCAGGTTTTCTTTTTTGCTGCAAGCGGTTAATGCGCCCACGGCCAATAATGTGGCCGCCAGCATTGTGCGGTGTGTGTACTTCATGGTAGTTTTTGTATTGGTGTGAAAAAAAAAATTAAGCTGACAGAAAGCCACTGCAGCGGCGTCGTCCCCTGTTACCCCTAACGCTGACGACGCCTGACTGCTGCAGGGCATTGGAAAGAAAAAGACAGTGCTTGCTTATGAATGGTATTGATGGGCATGGCTGGCCCGGTTTGCTTTTCCCTTAACTAATCAACCCTTTATTCGTCACTGTCCTTTTTACTTTCCATTGATTGTTTCATTTGTTTCGATGTTTGCGTGTGTGTACCAGGTGTGTAGTGTAGTGCAAACCTACTTGCCTGCCGTGACTGCCACAATCGCATGTACATGTGAAAGCTGCTTTGCTGGCGGGCACCTAATAGTGGTAGCGCATGTCTACTGTGCTCACCTGGGTGCCGATGGTAGTTTTCAGCTGTGCAGCAGCCGGCATCTGCTTGTTATTGTAACGGTAAAAAACATCGCGGGTTTCTTTGAGTATTCCGCCGGCATCGTACTGCTTCTCCTGCACCACATTATGATGGCCGGGCAACTGTAGTAACAGCAACATAAAATCTGATAGTGGCCTGATTGGGTTCTTGCGGTCATCGTATTTGATGTCTACATAGCCAGCCGGCTCCAGTACGCCAGTTTGTACATTGGCAAACCAAAGGCTTGACCGGATAGGCTGCTGTAGTGCGTCGTAGCTCAATATGATTTTCATGAGAGATTTGGGTGAAGTGCCATCCATTATTTTCACTTCGGCTTGCTTCAGGTGGCCATTCAGGTAGGCGTATTCCGTATAGCTCAGCAGCTTTGAGCCTTCGTACAGTTCAGCCTTTACCAGCATGCCCTCGTCGTACAGGGGCCTTATGGTTTGGCCATTGCTCTTGCGTACTTCACTCATTTTGCCGTTGGCAGCATACCTTACTTCGTACCGCACCTCATCGCCATTGGTCAGTTCATCGTCGGTAATGATGGCAGAGGAGAGCAGGCCGGCTGCGTTGTAGTTAAATCGCATTTGCTGATGGGTGCCGGTTTCCAGTAAGCTGATTTTTTCTCCGGAGGGTTGTTGGGTGGATGTTTCCTTTTGGCAGGCTGCCAGTGAGGCCAGCAGCAGGGTGGCTGTCAGTAGTTGTTTCATGGTGTGGGTGGTTTTTGCAAAAGGGTGCGAGATGAACCCTGTGTGGACCGCAAAGCTATCGGGCCGTTGGTGCGGGTGCCACCACATGAGTATGTGAAAGTGCCCGTCCGCCCGCCAGCGTCTGTATGCCAGCCCTGCTGCTTATCTTCGGCAGCCGCTTCGCCCCTCGCTGGCTCCACGTCAAAAATTTCACCATCGCTGCAGGGTAAATAAGAGCGGACATGCTTTATGGCTGCTAATATTTTGAACGTTGCCGATGCAGAGGCCATCCGTCAGCGTTTGGCGCTGCTGCAGGCT
>JALOMC010000372.1 GCA_025455665.1 Chitinophagaceae bacterium
CTGAAAGACTACCGCAGAGCACTGGCATACAACGATAGCTCGCTGGCCATACGGCAAAAGCAAAACGACAAAAAAGGCATGGCCACCTGCTATATGAACGGAGCCGATGCCTGGCTGCAACTCAAAGATTATCCCCGGGCATTTGCCGGCTTTCAGCAAGCGCTGGCCTTGGGCCGCGAAATCAATTTTATGGAGGCCGTGATAGAATCGTACGATGGCCTGAGTGCCTGGTACGAAGCCAATGGCCAGCCGGCAGAAGCACTGCGCTACTACAAGCTGTACAAGCAATCCAGCGATAGCGTATACAATGCGGGCATCAGCCAGCAAATAGCCAGCCTGCAAACCAAATACGAAACTGGTAAAAAGGAGCAGCAGCTACAACAGCAGCAGTATGAACTGACGCGGAAAAACATGTGGCTGTGGGGCGGCGCTGTGGTGGTAGCCCTGCTAATGGCGCTGGGCTACAGCAGCTACCGCCGCCTGCGCCTGCGCAAAGAAAAGCAGCTGCAGGAAGCCGTACTGAAACAACAAGAACTGGCTACCAAGGCCGTGATGGACGCCGAAGAAAACGAACGCCGCCGCATAGCTACCGAACTGCACGATGGCGTGGGCCAGCTAATGAGTGCGGCCCGCATGAACCTGGGTGCATTTGAAAGCGAACTGAACCAACTGCCGCCTGGCAAGGTGCAACAGTTTGAGCGGATTGTACAGCTGGTAGATGAAAGCTGCCGCGAGGTACGCACCGTGAGCCATAGCATGATGCCCAATGCCCTGCTGAAGCGGGGCCTGGCGGCAGCCGTACGCGACTTTTTGGACAAAATAGACAGCAAGATCCTGAAGGTAAACCTGTACACCGAAGGGCTGGACACCCGGCTGGATGCCAACACCGAAAGCATGCTGTATCGTATCATTCAAGAATGCGTGAACAATGTGATCAAGCACAGCGGCGCCAACCAACTGGACATATCCCTCACCCGCGAAGCAAACGGCATCAGCCTGACCGTGGAAGACAACGGCAAAGGCTTCGACAGCAGCCGCCGCGAAGCCATGGAAGGTATTGGACTGAAGAACATTGTATCGAGGGTGCAGGTGCTAAAAGGTGAGGTGGATTTTGACAGCCAGCTAGGACGTGGCACCCTGGTAGCCATTTATGTGCCGGCCGGCGGCAGTGTTGTTTAATGCTATAAATTGCGGGGCAGGAGATGGGCACCAGTACAATCAAGATTTTCATTGTTGATGATCACCAGATCGTGATCGATGGCCTCCGGTCGCTGCTGGAGGGTACCGCCCCATTTAAAATAGTGGGCACCACCACTGACCCTACCACGGCGCTGGCCACCATGCAGCCACTACAACCCGATGTGCTGTTGACCGACGTGATGATGCCCGGCCTGACCGGACAGCAGCTGGCCAAACAAGTGCGCAAAGCATTTCCCGATATTAAAATACTGGCCCTGAGCATGAGCGGACAGGGAGATATTGTTGATGAAATGATCAATGATGCCGATATCAATGGCTATGTGCTTAAAAATATTGGCAAAGAGGAACTGACCCGGGCCATTGAAAAAATAGCCGGCGGTGGCATTTATTTTAGCGAAGAGGTGCTGACCGAACTGGAAAAAGAAAGCAATAAGCGCAAGGAAACAGAAGATGCCCAACTGACCCAGCGTGAAATAGAGATCATTCGGCTGATAGAAAAAGAAATGGGCAACAAAGAAATCGCAGAAACCCTCTTTATTTCGGAACGAACCGTGGAAACGCACCGCAAGAATATTTTCCGCAAAACACATACCAATTCAGTCATTGGTTTGGTAAAGTATGCTTACGAGCATCGGTTGATTTAAGCACAGGGTACACAAAATACCGTGGAGACGGTATACTACGACGGTGGCAGCCGGTCTAATATCGCAGCAAATACACCTACACTATGAAAAGGTATTTGCTGGCCGCATGGCTCCTGCTTCCTGCGCTGTTGCTGCAGGCCAATAATCTACAGATCACCAATGTGACGCAAACTGGCAACAACATCAGCTTTACGCTGAGTTGGGACAACAGTTGGAACACCACGAACAACATCAACCCGCTGTACCCCAACAATTGGGACGCCGTTTGGGTGTTTGTAAAGTACCAGAACCAGATAGACAACCTGTGGAAACCTGCCAAACTGAGCAGCACTGCCGGCGACCACAGCGTAACCGGTGGTGGCGCTACCCTGCAGGTAGACCCCGTGACCGACAGCATGGGCGTTTTTATTCGCCGCAGCAGCCCCGGCGCCGGCAATATCAGCAGCGCCGCCGTGACCCTGCGCATGGGGCCCCGCATTGGCACGGGGGCATTCAACTTTAAAGTATTTGGTGTAGAAATGGTACATGCCCCGCAGGACACGGTGCAAATAGGCGATGGCACCGTCAGTGGTGTGCTCTACCTGGCTCCAACTACTATCAATGCTGCCCGCCAAAGCACAGGCCTCACCACTGGCGCCCTTTACAGTGGCAGTCCAGCCATTCCGGCCAGTTTTCCCATGGGCTTCAATGCAGTATATGCCATGAAATACGAGGCAACGAATGAACAATGGGTCGACTTTTTGAATACACTGACCTACGACCAACAAGCTACCCGCATAGATATAGCACCGAACAGCGCAACAGGCAGCCGTGCCTACACTATTTCGCCTACCATAGCTACAACCAATGTGGTAGAGATAGTAGTACCTGGCCAGAACAATACACAACCGGCTGTATTTGGCTGCGATTTTACCCAGGACAATGTGTACAACACCGCCAACGATGGGCAGAATATTCCGTTTATGTGCAGCGAAAAGGCAGATATACTGGCTTATCTCGACTGGGCTGGTTTGCGTCCGCTTACAGAAATGGA
>JALOMC010000373.1 GCA_025455665.1 Chitinophagaceae bacterium
CCTTTGATGGTGCTCACCGAGCCCGTCATGTCCAGTTTCTTTTGCGTACCATAGCCCACTACCACTACATCGGTCAGGTCGTTTCCGCCGAGGGCCATTTGTACTTCTATGGCAGTTTTGCCCCCCAGTGCTACTTCCTTTAGCTGGTAGCCTGAAAAGCTGATTTGTAGCACGGCATTGGCAGAGGGCACGCTCAGCGAAAAGTTGCCCTTTGCGTCGGTGCTGGTGCCTTTTTTGGTTCCTTTAATGGCTACACTGGCACCGGCCAGGGGCTGGCCCTGCTCGTTCAGTACCTTACCGGTCACGGTGGTTTGGGCATACAAGCCCGTGTTGGGAAGCACAGCCAGTGCCAGTACCAGCAAAGCCCCGAAGCTTAGTTGCTCCGCGGCGTGGTACAGCCGTTGCCATGCTCGCCTTAAGTGCATCGTTTTCATAAAAGCTAGCAATTTGGTGGACGATTTGAAATGAAAAAATTGAATGATATGGGCAGTGCCGGCAACCGTGAGGTGAGCCAGCAGACAAGCTTTTCTAAGTCAGGTGTATTTCGTCAAGGTCATCGGCAGCATCGTTTTCATCGGCGTTAGCCAGGTCCGTTCGGTCCTCTATCTATCTCCAGCTTCGTTGTATACAATCTCGCCGCCGCTGGTGGTGTACACCGCTCCGGGGCGAAACGCAAATAATTTTCTATATCTGTTTTGGGTCACCACGGCGCGGTTCGTTTGCCTTCTACCGCGGTTTCCCTGCTCTACCAGCGCTAATAGCCGTAGCTGCCGGCCCCCAGTGCCAGCAAAGCCAGCAACCAGGCAAATACCCGCCGGCGACCATCAGGCCGCCGGGGGCTTGCTTGCTTATCATCCTTACTTGCCTGTGTTATTTGTAGCTGTATCTTATTGTACAAAGTATCCTGCCCCTCAAAACTGCCGCTTGCATCAAGGCTGCGGATGGTCAATCGCTGGGCAGCCGCGTTCAATTCCTCATCGTACTGGCCGGTGCGGGTCATGGCAAACAATGCCTGCTCCTCATCGGGGCCGGCCGAGCCCGACAGGTAGCGCTGAAGGAGTTCCGTATAATGGCGAGCATCGGGCATGCCGTAGCATTTACCGGCAACAATCAAAATGGGGGTGGTTGACACATGGTTGCCTCTTGCATTTACCCCCGCCGGCAAATAGGGGGAGTACAGCGGCTAAAAAATTATTGCTGCAAAATCTGACCATCTTTCAGCAAGGCAGCAGCCAGCACCGGGTAAGGCAGGCGCTGGGGGCTGGTACGTTTTTCCAGCGCCAGTACCGCCGCTGTGGCCGCCGATTGACCCAATATCATAAACACCGGCTCCATGCGGATAGAGCCGTAGGCAATGTGCGAACTGGATACGCATACCGGCACCAGCAGGTTGGCGCACTGCTCTTCTTTGGGTAAAATAGCACCATAGTCAATGGAGTACGGCCGCAGGGGCTTTACACCAATATCACCTTCATTTTGTACCGTCCCGTCGCTTTCTACATAGCGCTGCGTGTTGTGCGAGTCCAGCGTGTACGAGCCCATGCCAATGGGCCGCTCAATACGGGTAGTACCCAGGGCATCGGCTTCTTTCATTACAAACTGGCCTACCATGCGGCGGGCTTCGCGTATGTACAGTTGGTGCGGCCAGCCGCCATTGTCTTTAAACTCGTCTTTTGGCAGTCCGTACTGCTGCATCCGCTGCCGTATCTCTGCCGGTACACGTTCATCGTTTTGCAAAAAGTACAGCAAGCCCAGCTGATAGGTGGTATGTGCGGCTATGATCTTTTGGCGTTCCTCGTAGCTGGCTTCGGGGTAGGCGTAGTTGCCCCCTATAAAGTCAAAGCTGAACGGCCCATGATTGTTGGTGTCGGTTTTACGATTGGGGATGGGATCGAATTTTGAAAACACATCGCGGTAGCCGGCGGCAAACAAGCGCAGCAGCAGCTCGTAGCGGTTGCTATCGTAGTTGGCCGGCTTGGGAAAGGGCAGGCGATTATCGGGGTGCGAACTCATGCACACCCGAAAGCAATAAGCCTGCAGGCGCTTATCGGCACTACCGTAGGCGCCCGGTGGTTCGGCACTTATTTCAGGCAGCAGGCCACTGGCGGGGTTGCCGGGCTGCTTGTAGGGATCAATCTTGTATTTGAAGTAGTGGTCGTGCTGAAAAACGCGGGTTTGCACGCCATTCCACTGCTCGCCGTAAGTGCTGTTTGCTTCGCGACCCACATGGTATTGTACGCCGGCGGCGGCCATCAGGTCGCCCTCGTAGGTAGCATCTATAAACATGCGGCCCCGGTACAGCGCCCCATTGGTAGCCCTGAATGCCTGCAGTTTGTTTTGGCGGCGCTGTACACCAGTGGCCGAGCGGTCGAGCCAGGTATTGCGATGCACGGTAATGCGGTGTTCAGCTACCAGTTGTTCAAAAATTTGCTCGGCCACATGGGGTTCAAAAATCCACATGGTTTTGAAGCTGCTGTCCAGCGCCACGGTACTTTGGCCTTTGTTGCCATACTCGCTGCGGGCTTGCCAGCGCCATGCACTGTCTTGCTGGTAGTGCAGGTACAAGCGGTGGTAAAAGCTACGGGCCAGGCCGCCTATCACCGATTTGTCGCCCGTATCGGTAAAGCCGAGGCCGCCGCTGGAGAGGCCACCCAGGTGGGTATCGGGCGATACCAGCAGCACTGTTTTGCCCAGGCGGGCTACCTGCACGGCTGCTATGACAGCTGCCGAGGTGCCGCCGTATACAATTACATCGGCCTGGTGTACCACCGGGGTAGCAGCAGGTTGGGCCACGGGCGGCCGGCCAAGCAGGCCCAAAAAGCAAAACAGGAGGAACACTCGTTTCATACTGCGCAATACCGC
>JALOMC010000374.1 GCA_025455665.1 Chitinophagaceae bacterium
CGTGAAAGATGCATTTGGCCGCCTGCTGGTGGGCGCTGCCCTGGGCATTACCGGCGATATGCTGGAGCGGGCCGAAGCCCTGATGAAAATAGGCGTGGATGTGGTAACGCTGGACAGCGCCCACGGCCACAGCAAGGGCGTAATAGATGCCTTGAAAACACTGAAGAAAAACTTTAAGCAACTGCAGGTGATAGCCGGCAATGTGGGCACAGCCGCGGGTGCCAAAGCGCTGGCCGATGCCGGCGCCGACTGCGTGAAGGTGGGCATAGGGCCCGGCAGCATTTGCACCACGCGGATTGTAGCCGGCGCAGGCGTGCCGCAAATAACCGCCGTGATGGAAGCCAGTGCAGCGCTGAAAGCCAAGGGCATACCCTGCATAGCCGATGGCGGCATACGCTACACCGGCGATATGGTAAAGGCCCTGGCAGCAGGTGCCAGCACCGTGATGATGGGTGGCGTATTTGCCGGTACCGAGGAGAGCCCGGGCGATACCATCATTTACGAAGGGCGCAAGTTTAAGCAGTACCGGGGTATGGGCAGCATTGGCGCCATGCAAAAAGGCAGCAGCGACCGCTACTTTCAAGATGTGGAAGACGGTATAAAGAAGCTGGTGCCCGAAGGCATAGAGGGCCGCGTAGCCTACAAGGGCCACCTGAGCGAAGTAGTACACCAGTACACCGGTGGCCTGCGGGCTGGCATGGGCTACTGCGGTGCAGCCAGCATTGCACTACTGCAAAGCGATGCCCAGTTTGTACGCATTACCAATGCCGGCATGAAAGAGAGCCATGCCCACGATATAGAAATCACCCGCGAAGCGCCGAACTATAGCCGCTAAGCCAGTGGGTTGGATTGAATACCGCATACAGCCGCCGTTGATCTTGCATTAGCGGCGGCTGTTTTACTACCATAGTAGTTTGTGGGCCAGCCCCGGCTGATGAAAATCAGGCCATCGCCATTCATTAACCAGCACTTTTGAATCTGTTTACCGATCTTGTTCATCTTAATACACGCTGCATGAAAATTTTGCTGGTCTCGTCTACCCAACTGGAAATACAATCGTACGTGCTGGGTGCCCCCCACCACGATATACTCATTACTGGCGTGGGGCTGCACGCCGCCACCTACGAGCTGACGCACCAGCTACAGGGCCACCGCTACGATTTGGTAGTACAGGCCGGGGTGGCAGGCGCCTTTGGCGGCCGCGGCTACAAAATGGGCGATGTAGTGGCGGTAGCGCAAGATGCGTTTGGCGATGCCGGCAGCTACGAAAACGGCCAACTGCATTCGCTGCAACAGCTGGGCCTGAGCACCGACAAAGAGTGGCTCGTAAACAAGCATGATATGCTGCACCGCTTTGAAATACCGCGGGTAAAAGCCATAACAGTGAATACCATTACCAATGATGCTGCCTACCTGCAAGCACTGCAGCAAAAGTGGGATGCTGACATAGAAAGCATGGAAGGTGCGGCGCTGCACTACGTATGTGGCAAGCGAGGCGTGCCCTACCTGCAGCTGCGTGCCATTAGTAATATGGTGGGCGAACGCGACAAGAGTAAATGGCTGCTGGCTACCGCCATTGGCAACCTGAACAATGCGCTGCAGGTAATGATGCAACAACTACAACACAGCATGGCCTAAGCGGCCCAACGTGGCTGCCAACGGCGCAGCCATGCATAGCCCGCCCACGCAGCCGCTACCCCCAGCATACTGCCTACCCATACATCGGCTAAAAAGTGCTGGCCCAGGTGAATGCGACTGAAGCCCACCAGCACTGCCAGCAGCGCAGCCAGCCACCAATGGCGGTTCCACCACGGGTGCAGCAGTACCAAGGAAGCCGCCAGCGCAAAAGCCGTGGCCGTGTGCCCCGATGGAAAACTGGTGGCGCTGCGCAATAAATCAACACCAGCCACTGCCTGCAGCTGCTGCCCCAGCCCTTCGAAGTATGCCCGCGGACGCGGTGCAGCCACCACTACTTTGAGCACTTGCGCCAGCAGGCCACTGCCTGCGTAGGCTACCAGCAGCACAAAAGCCAGTGACCTTTTTTTCAACAAAAAAAACAAGACGATTAGTGCAATGGCCATAAGCCCATCGCCGGCGTGGGTAAGCCATATAAACAAGCCATCGGCCCATGGATGCCCGACCGCTGCACGCAGCTGCAGGTAGCCAGCCGCTTTAGGCCATGCCAGCAGGTATACCGCGGCTGCCAGCCACCATACCAGCATGGCCATCATAAACCAGCGAAGGCGCTGCCCCGAAATAGAAGAAACTGGCTGCATAGCACAAAAATGCAGTGATGGCGGTAGATGACATAAAAAAAGCCGCCGCGGTAGACACTGCGGCGGGTGTTGAGAAAATCTACTCTACGTATTGCTGTGAAGAATGCGCTTCGGAAAGCGTAAAGAAAAAACCTGGTTGTTAACTGCAGGTAAACGCATTGCAACCAAATCATTAACTGCGCCGCTAGCGGGCCCTTAGCTTCCAAGCATCCATGGCGTGGAAGAATGCGGCGCCCGGCTGCCAATAGTAGTAGCGCCCCTCATGTATCAGGTAAAGGTGCGTACACACTTCGCTCTGGCGAGAGAAATACAGTGTTTGTAACGGCCGGCCGGCGGCAAAGCAATAAATCTTTCCCTCGCTGCGACAGTTGCGCAGGCTGTCTTGCATCACAAATGGAATAGCCAATGCTTGCTTCACTATTTGCAGTGCTGAATCGGCCCGGCTGCCTACCTGCTTGTAAAAGCGGGTGTAGCGTTCTGCATCGCCATCGTAGGGCTGGTTGTAAAAGATAAACAAAGCACTATCGATAGTAGTGAGTGCCGGCACCAACTGCGCAGCCTGTGTAATGGGCTGCACATCGGGGCACAGCAGCGTCTGTAAGGGCGGGCGCCGCATTTTGCCGGCAGGCGGCCAACACTGCCATGGCCATCAGCATGGTACCTATTCTTTTACACATCGTTGCTGCCATTGCTTTTGTACAAAGTTGCTATAAAGCACACAGCCTTCGGCAGAGGCCGAAAGCTGTGTGAAATAAATTGGCCTGTATCAGCCGACTAGTAAACGTTGGTTTGAGGCGTAAAGCTGGCCCAGCCACTCATCCAGTTGTCGGTACCAAAGGCACCGCGGAAAGTAGTGGTGGTAAAGAAAGAGCCCAGACCGCTGAACGAAGCACCAGCCAGTGCGGGGCTACCGGCCGCTGGCAAAAAGTTGGGGGCAGTCAGGCTGAACGGATTGGTCAGGTTGATTTCGCTGGGAGCAGCGTGGCGGGTATTGCCTTCGGCCAGGGCCTTGGTTTCTACTTCGGCCGATGTCATGATGGCGTTAGTAGCCGCACGGAAAGGAGCTGTTACTGCATGCACCAGGTTGTTGCGGAAGGCAGACAGGTTTTGGCGATAGTAGCTGACAGTAGAGTCGCTTTCCATAGAGAAACCGGCATCCATATAGCCCATCAAAATAGAGTTGCGTACATCGAAGCGGGTAGAACGGCGCCAGCGCATGTTGAAGTTGTGGTTGGCCAGAGTACCAGCTGCATCATTGGGACCCACCCAGGTAAAATTGCTGATAACCGGACGGGTAAAAGGAGTGGCGAGGGTGCCGGTGGCGTCATTATCGCACTCTACGCCGTTGCCAGCATCGCCGGCATCTACAAACAAAGGATCACGCAGGGCTACGCCAAACTGCAACTGTCCAACATATCCGAAGTCGAAGTCGTAGTCATCATCGGCGGTGGCAAATGCAATCAGGTTTTTGGCGTTTACTGTGCCACCAAACAACTCA
>JALOMC010000048.1 GCA_025455665.1 Chitinophagaceae bacterium
ATGATGAGACGCCCTACTATGAGAAGGGGCATCTTTTTATACACCCTAGTAACGATAAACCCTAACGCTTAAAAAGATGCCCCTTCTCATAGTAGGGCGTCTCATCATCGCTTACAGCTTCCTTTTGCAGCCAGTAGGCCTGAGTAACCACCTTTCCTTCTTTTGTTTTCAGCAGGCGGCCAAACACAGCGTTGGTAGCGTTGAAAGTAACATCGGTAACACCAATGGTGAACAGCACCGGCGCAATGGCAGCCGGCGCCTCTGCGGCTTCCTCTGCAGCTGGCTTGGCGGCTGCCTTGGGTGGTGGGGTAGCTGCCACTATCACTTCGTAGCCATTCAGCTCCAACAAGGGGCGCAAAAAATCAACCCGCTCTTGTGATACCGATGCTTCTACTACTGCACATTTCACGCCGCTTAATTCTTCAAAAGGATGATTTTTATTGATAGCCATACTGCATGAAATAAAAGAATCAACAATAGTGCCTCTACTGACGCATGAGGCTGAAAATATACTCGTAAGCACCGCCAAACAAACCCGTGATGAAAATACCGGCCACACAAACCGCCAGTGCGCGATGCTTGTGTTTCCATAAACATGGCCTTTACTACCCTTAGGTAGTAGTAGAGCGATACGATCATATTGAGCGCCGCCACTATGATAAGGAACCATGTGCCCTTACCAGCACCGGCCAGCAGTAAAAAGAACTTGCCGAAAAAGCCAGCCGTAGGTGGAATGCCAGCCAATGAAAACAACGCAATGGCCAATAGCCAGGCCAGGGCAGGATTGGCCCTGGCCAACCCGCGGTAGTCGTCAATTGTTTCTTTACCCGTAGACTGACTAATATGTTGCACAATGGCAAATGCTCCCAAATTGCTAAACAAGTAGACTAGCAGAAAAAACACAACCGCCGCACTACTGGTAGCATTGACGCCACACACACCTACCAGAATAAACCCCACCTGTGCAATAGAAGAAAACGCAAGGAAGCGCTTCATGTTTTGCTGCCGCATGGCAAACAAGTTGCCCACCAGCATGCTGCCAATAGCCAGTACACAAATGACTATGTACCATACCTGCTGCATGCTACCGAATACCGTATATAGTACCGATACAAACACAAACAGAATGGCCGACTTGCTCAGCACACTCAGGTAGGCCGTCACCGGCACTGGCGCCCCTTCGTACACATCGGCCGTCCACAAATGAAAAGGTACCGCCGACATTTTAAACCCAAAACCTGCCAGCACTGCTACCACGCCCAATACTTGCAGCGGGCTGCCGGTCAGTGCTGTGGCCAGGCTATCAAAATCGACCGTGCCGGTAGTGCCGTACAGCCAGCTGATGCCAAACAATAAGATACCGGATGCGAATGCGGATGATACAATCATTTTAAACGCCGCCTCTGCACTCTGCTTGCGTTGCAAATCAAAATTGACCATGGCAGCCAGCGGAATACTCGCCAATTCAAGCCCAAGGTAAAACATGAGTAAATTGGCCGACGACAGCATAAAGCACATGCCCAGCAGCGTGCTGATCATGAGCAGGTAAAACTCCATAGCATGGCGATGCGCTGCTACCCACTGGCTGGCCAATAGCGAAACAAGCAACGCAGCCAGTACCAGCATATTCTTCTCCAGTCGCAGCAAATCGTTGGTCCGGAACATGTGGCCGAACAGCTCGCCACTATCGCTGAGTACAAAGCCCAGCAAAAGCGCCAGCACCAGGCCGCCATTTACCACGGCTTGCACTATTTGCACACGGCCACCGCCGCCCAGTTTCCAAAACAGCAATAAAAAGATGATGAGGATGAGCATCATCTCAGTTCGCATGAGTAGCAATATATCTGTCCACATGAGCTACAATATCTTTTTGGTTTATCGGCCGCCGGCCGCACTTACTTGCTGAAAAACAGATTGTACACCCGGCTCTATCCATCCATTCATAACAAATGGAGCCAGGCCAATAAACAGAATAGCAGCAATCAGCACCACCGCCGCCAATTTTTCGGTCCAGGTAGCATCTTCAAACTGCAAATACGCCTCATGCTGTACCGGCCCCATGATGACGCTGCCCACAGCTCGCAGAATGTATACGGCAGTCACGACTATGGAGGCGGCAGCCGCCACTGTTGCTACTCTGTAAAAAATGCCGCTTCGCTCCCATGAACCTACAAACACCATCATTTCAGACACAAAGCCGCTAAAGCCCGGCAAGCCCAGTGAAGTAAGACCAGCTATCACAAACACCGTGGAGATAAATGGCACTGCCTTCAGTAATCCTCCCATTTTTTCAACCTGCCGCGTATGGGTACGCTCATACAGCATGCCGATCACGGCAAAGAACAAGGCAGTCATAAGACCGTGCGACACCATCTGCAGCACCGCCCCCTGCAGGCTTGTTTTCGTAAGCATGCCAATGCCGAACAATACGAAGCCCGTATGGCTCACCGACGAATAGGCATTGATATACTTCAGATCGGTTTGCATCATGGTGGCAAACGAACCGTACAAGATGGCAATAGCCGCCAGCAATACAATCCATGGCGAATAATACGCGGCAGCCTCGGGCATCAGAAATGTAGCCACCCGCAGGGCACCATAGCCACCCAACTTCATGCTGATGCCTGCCAAAAACATACTGGCCGCGGTGGGCGCACTGCTATGGCCATCGGGCACCCAGGTATGAAACGGAAACAGAGCAGTGAATACTCCAAAGCCAATGAAGGCAAACGGGAAGAAGAATAGTTGGCTTGCCAACGGCAACGGCGAGGCGGCCAGGGCCTGCATATTAAAACCTGCGCTGGCATCGCTTTGGCCATAGTACAAACCAGCCAGCCCTACAAACACCAGCGCACTGGCGCCCATCAGCATCAGCACCAGTTTGGTAGCGCTGTATTCCCGCTTTCCACTGCCCCACAGGCCTATCAGCAAAAATTTAGGTATGACTGCCAGCTCCAGAAAGAAGAACATGACAAACAAATTTTGCGCAATGAAGAAGCCATAGGCGCCCATGCTCAGCAGCATCAGCAAAAAGAAGAACGACTGAAAACGATCTGTCACTTTCCACGACACCAATACGCCTGCCAGCACCACCACTGCTGTCAGCAAGATCATCGATAGCGAAACGCCATCTACCCCCGTAGTATGCACAATACCCAGCGACGGATACCAGCTGTATTCACTCACAAATGCCATGGCGCCGGGCGTAGTAGCCTGCGGCAACGCTAAAAACTGAGCCGTTACCCAAATAGCCAATACCAACTGCACCACCGACCCTGCCAGTGCCAGCATCCGCACCTGACTTTGCTGCCTGAGCAACAGCACAGCTACAGCCGTGAGGCCCGGTATCAATAGAAATAAATTCAGGTTCATGATGTAGCTTTTTTATACCAACCAAAAAAACAGCAGCACAGCTGCCAGCAACAGCACCGCTAGCAAAAACACCAGCAGATACTGCTGCACCTTGCCACTTTGCCACCCCTTGATAGCCTGCGCCGCCGCCAAAGTAGCGTCACCACTGGCATTCACCGCGCCATCTACCAGTTGCTTATCGGCCCATGCTGCAGGTTTCCCAATCATTTTGAAAAGAATGCGGTGGGTAACGAACAGGTACAATTCATCGAAGTAAAACTTGCGATAAGCGCCTTTGTAAAAACTACCCAACGATGCAGCCAGCTTTGCCGGCTTGTCATTTTGCTGCCGATACAACCATGCCGCCAGTCCTATGCCCAATATCACCAACACTACCGGTGCTATGGAGAATTGCCAATGCATATGCGTGGCAGTAGCACGTCCATCGGCCGATACAAACTGAGAGAAAGGCACAAAGCCTGCACTAATGCTTAGCAAAGCCAGCAACAGCAGTGGCAGCTTCATGCTTAGTGTCCCTTCGCTGTGGTGGTGATATTGTTTATCGGCTTGCCAAAAAATCATGAAGTATAGCCTGAACATGTAGAATGCTGTGAGTGCCGCCGTAAACAAAGCGAGGTAGTACACCAACTTGTTTGACTGCCACGCCGCCAACAGGATCTCCTCTTTGCTAAAGAAGCCCGCAAACGGTGGCACGCCGGCAATAGCCAGGCAGCCAATCAAAAAACTAATATGTGTCAGCGGCATCAGGCGACGCAAGCCGCCCATATCCCGCATATCGTTGCTATGTACAAAATGAATAACTGCACCGGCGCCCAAAAACAGCAGCGACTTGAAGAATGCATGCGTGAAGAGGTGAAACATAGAAGCCGTGTATCCCAACGCTGCCGTCTCACCCTGGCCACCCACACCCAGCGAAAACATCATGTATCCGATTTGCGACATGGTGCTGTAAGCCAGCACCCGTTTGATATCGGTTTGGGTACAAGCAATTACCGCTGCAAACAGCGCCGAACTGGCTCCTACCCAGGTCACCACCTGCATGGCTAAGGCATCCAGCTGAAACACCGGAAATAACCGAGCCACGAGGTATACACCAGCCACCACCATAGTAGCCGCATGTATCAGCGCCGATACAGGCGTGGGGCCTTCCATGGCATCGGGCAGCCATATGTGCAGGGGCAGCATGGCCGACTTGCCAGCCCCCCCGATGAAGATGAGCACCAATGCCCACGTAAGTGCGCTGAGCCCCAGGAAACCGGCCGAGGCCATGGCCACCGACGCTTCGCTGGCGGGATTGGTCAATTGTTGCAAAAGCACACCAAAATCGAACGACCCTGCCTGAATACCCATGATGAGGATGCCGATCAGAAAAAACAAATCAGCAAAGCGGGTAACAATAAAAGCCTTTTTGCTGGCCGCCACTGCGCTGGGCTTTGTAAAAAAGAACCCAATGAGCAGGAAAGAAGAAGCGCCCACCAACTCCCAAAAGATATAGATCTGAAAAAGATTGACCGATAGCACCAAGCCGAGCATGCTGAAGCTGAACAGCGACAGGAACGCATAGTAAGTGGGCACCCGATCTTCTCCCTTCATATAGCCCATGCTGAACAAATGCACCATCAACGAAACCACACTGATGACCACCAGCATCATCACCGAAATAGGATCGAGCAATAGCCCAAGATCAATACTCAGGTTTTTGTAGCCAAACTCCAGCCAGGGCACTTGCATGGCAATGATGGGCTGAAAGACTCCCCCCACGCTACCATCCACAAAAAAGTAACGGAAGGCGGCATACAGCGAAAGTGCACATACGGCAGCCATGGAGGCCGTACCAAACCATGGAGCCAGTTTCGATAAATAACGACGCCCCCAAATGCCCAATACCACAAAACTGAGCAAAGGCAGTAGCAAGATGAAAGCAGCAAACTGTGCGTAGTTCATAGCCGGGCAGTTTTAATATTTCAGTTCGGCAGCATCGTCTACATCTACACTCAGATGGCTGCGATACAAATTGATAACGATGGCAATGGCCACGGCTGCCTCTGCCGCTGCAATGGCAATAATGAAAATGCTGAAAAAAACACCATCGAGCTGGCCGGGCCACAGGTACTTGTTGAATACCACAAAATTGATGTTGACACTATTCAGCATCAGCTCAATGCTCATCAGCAGCGCAATCATGTTTCGGCGGGTTAATAAGCCATACACTCCTATAAAAAACAAGGCCGTACTGAAAAAAAGCATGTGTGAAACAGGTACCATTGTGACTTTCTTTTGCTGTTTTACTTTTCGGGTGTAGCACTCGTTTCCTTATTCGCCTTTCCCCTTCCATCATCTTTTATAGCAATGACTATACACCCTACCATAGCAGCCAGCAGCAACAAACTAACGGCCTCAAATGGCAGGGCATAGCCACCCACGCCGGTATCCAACATGGCATAGCCAATCCGGCTAACCTCGTTGTCAAATTTTTCGGGGCTGGCTGTAAATGAATGACCTGCTACCAGCAATGCCGTGAAGCCAATGCCGAACAGCACTGCCAACGCTGCGGCTATGCGGCGCCGCATGCCAGCCAGTGGCATGTCATCGCCCGACTGATTGGTAAGAAAGATGGAAAATATAATCAGCACGACCACGCCACCCACATACACTACAATTTGTACGGCGGCTATAAACTCCATTTCCATCCAGAAATAAATACCAGCCACCCCTACCAGGGCAAACAAGAGCCAAATAGCCGAGCGAAACAGTTGGCGAGCACTAACGCTGAGCCATGCCATCACTAAAGTGAAGGTGGCCAGCAGGTAAAAAACTATTTGAGCAAGTGTCATGTTGGTTGTTTCTTCTGTTTTCCTGATACGCCTACTCCACCCCTTCTCTGATCTTACTACCTGGCTTGTTCAGCTTCTTAATCAGCTGACTCCTGTCGAACACACTGTGCTCAAACGTGGGCGCCATGGTAATGGCACTGGTAGGACAAGCTTCGACACACAGGTTGCACATGGTGCACAGCTCCAGGTGATAAATAAACGTATCGAGTGCCTTCTTCTTTTTACCCTCCGGTGTCAGGTCGAACTTGGTGATGATTTTGATAGTGCCATTAGGGCAAGCCAGCTCGCATGCCGTGCAGCCGGTGCAGGCATGCTCATTGTTGTCATCGTGGGTCATTATCACTTCGCCCCTGAAGCGTTCTGCCAGCACCAGGGTATCGCGGTTGTCGGGATATTGCTCGGTAATCTTTTCTTTGTGATGGCGCAAAAAATAGCCACCGGTCACCTTCATGCCTGTAGCCAGGCTTTTCACGCCGGTAAAAATGTTTGAAAAGTATTGCTTCAGTGTCATGATTTGTGTTCGGTTTTTCAGATCAGTTCCATCTCATTCGCCGGAGGACTTTGCTTTTTTAAAAATGCCAACCCGCCAGCGCAATAATGGTGACCAGCAGAATATTGAACATACTGATAGGCAGCAGGTATTTCCACTCCAGACTCAGTAGCTGATCGATACGCAACCGCGGAAAGGTCCAACGGAACCACATGATGACGAAAATGAGCAGGAAGGTTTTGCCAAAGAACCATACCGATGAAGGGATGTAGTCCATCACGTGATTAAATCCTTCCCAGTTGCCAATATGAAACGGCATCCAACCGCCCAGAAAAAGAGTGGCCCCGATGGCGCACACTACAAAAATGTTCACGTATTCTGCCAAAAAGAAAAGGGCAAACTTCATTCCCGAATACTCGGTGTGAAAGCCGGCGGTCAGTTCACTCTCTGCTTCTGCCAAATCAAATGGAGCCCGGTTGGTTTCGGCAGTAGCGGCTATGATGAAAATAACGAATGCAATAATTGCCGGCACGTGACCTTTGAACAACCACCATCCATCAGCCTGCGCCATTACAATGTCACTCATCTTCAGGCTGCCGGTCAGCACTACTATCACCAGTATCGACAATCCTGCCGACAATTCGTAGCTCACAATTTGAGCACCGCTGCGCATAGCACCCAGCAGCGAGTACTTATTGTTGCTGGCCCAACCAGCCATCAGCACACCAATGATAGACAGCGAGCTGACCGCCGCCACAAACAGCACCCCGATATTGATGTCCCAAATCTGTATGCCTTTGGCAAACATGATGGGCGCCATGATCACCATGGATACCACAATCACCAACATGGGTGCCATATTGAAAAGCAACTTGTCTACATTATTGGGTGTCATACCCTCCTTTACAATCAGCTTCAATGTATCGGCTACGGTTTGAAACCAACCCCATGGGCCTATCCGATTCGGTCCCAATCGAAGCTGCATCCAGCTACTCACTTTTCGCTCCATCATTACCAATACCAGACCCAGCACCGCAAACAATCCAATGATGAGCACCCCCACAATGGCAAATTCTACCAGCAACGCCACCGTGGGATGTAGTGTTTCGTACAGCCAGTTGTGTACCCAGTTTGCCAATGTTTCAAAACTCATGTTACTCGTTTGTATCGGTTGCTGCTATCGGTCTATATCCGGTATTACCAAATCAAGGGTGCCCATCACGGCTACCAGGTCGCCCAGCTTTTGCCCACGCACCATGTGGTCCAGCGCACTCAAGTTGCTGAAGCCGGGGCTGCGAAACTTAATGCGATAAGGAGTAGTGCCGCCTTCACTCACGATGTACACACCCAACTCGCCGCGGGCCGTTTCCACCCGAGAATAGAACTCACCCTTCGGCGGCTTCAACACGGCTTTGGTTTTAGCCTGAAAATCGCCTGTTGGAATATTGTCAATCAACTGCTCGATGATGGACATAGATTGCCTTAGTTCGGCCAGTCGCACCAGGTATCGGGCGTAGCTATCGCCAGCTGTTTCCAGTATTTCATCAAACTGCACCTGTTGATACACTTCGTAGGGATACCACTTTCGCACATCGCAGCTTACGCCACTGCCACGGGCCGTGGGGCCGGTACATCCGTACGAAATGGCATCGGCCTTGCTGATAAAACCGGTTCCCTTCAGCCTGTTCTGAAAAATGATGTTCCCCGTCACTAACTCATCATACTCATCTATTTTGCTACGGAAGTGTGCCAGAAACGCCTTGGCATCTCGCTGAAAATTGGGATGCAGATCGAACATGACGCCGCCGGGCACCATGTAGTTCATGGTCAGGCGGGCGCCGCAGGTCTCTTCCATGATCGTGTTGATCATTTCCCTCTCACGAAAGGCGAGAAAGAACGGAGTAACAGCGCCACAATCCATGGCTACCGACCCCCACCACAGGCAGTGCGATGCAATGCGGGTGAGCTCATCCATGACTACACGGATATACTGTGCCCGTAGGGGCACTTCTATACCCATGGCCTGCTCCACTGCCAGGGCACATGCGTGGTTATTGATATGCGCCGACAGGTAATCCATGCGGCTGGTGGTGTAGATGAATTGCCGGTAAGAGAGGCTCTCACACATCTTTTCGATGCTGCGGTGTATATAACCAAGGTGAGGTTCTACTTTCTTCACCGTTTCGCCGTCGATAGTGATGACAAGGTGCAACACGCCATGCGTGCTGGGGTGTTGGGGCCCCACGTTGATCACCATTTCGTCGGTACCCGGAATGGTTTGAATAATGTCTGTTTCGCGGTACATACTGGCAGCTACAGTTTTATCATGTTTACCGGGTCTTCATAATCCTTTCGTAGTGGCCAGCCTTCCCACTCGTCGGGCAGTATCAGGCGGCGCAGGTCGGGGTGGCCTTCAAACTGCACACCAAATAGCTCATACACTTCTCGTTCGTGAAACTCGGCTGTACGCCAGGTATGTGCTGCCGTGGCTATCACGGGCTGCTCCCGGTCCAGCTGGCATTTTACTACCAGCTCGTGGCGGTAGTCAGTACTGCGCAAATGATACACCATGGTCAGGTGTTTCAGCCAGTCTACACAGGTGAGGCAGAATAAAAAATCAAACTGCAGCTCAGCTGTATCTCTCAAAAACAACGCGAAGCTGCCCCACTGGCTGGCTGGCACTTGTATTTGCAAAAATTGACCGGCATCGTCTACCGCATTATCCGGAAAACGTTCAGTCAGTAGTTGCTTTAGTTCCTCTCTGGTCATGTGGGGTATGATTATTGGGCGGCTTTTCAAAGCCGCAGATTATTCGCTGCTTGCTTTCATTTCGCCTCTGATCTGTTCTCGTGTCATGCCGGCCTTTATTTTCACTTGTAAGGCCATCAGGGCATGTATCAGCGCTTCGGGCCTTGGGGGGCAGCCGGCTATGTACACATCTACAGGTATTACGTGATCGGCCCCTTTTACTACACTGTAGGTGTTGTAGAAAAATGGCCCGCCACTGGTAGCACAGGCACCCATGGCCACCACATATTTAGGATCGGCCATTTGATCGTACAGGCGCTTCAGCACAGGTGCCATTTTATTTACAATCGTACCGGCTATTATAATCACGTCGGCCTGCCGCACCGATGCCCGGGCCACTTCAAATCCAAAGCGGCTCCAATCGTACTTGGCGCTGTACGCACTCATCATTTCAATAGCGCAGCAACTGGTGCCAAAAGTGAGTGGCCACAAACTATTGCTGCGTGCCCAATTGATCACCTCATCCATGGCACTTACCAAAATACCTCCACCGGGCGTTTGGTGTACCGTACCTGGAAACGGGGTGGGGCCAGCAAGCTCGGCTATTGATTTGGCGGCCGCAGGCGGATGAGCCTGCGCCGGTGGCGTACTGCTTTCGGCTGCCTGCGTTTCTTGTGATGGTATTGATTCACTCATGGCTTCCTGCTTTTACTCCCATACGCGGCAGTGGCCGGCCTTTCAGCCGTTATTTCTTACTTCCATTCCAGCGCTCCTTTTTTATGCGCATACAGCAGGCCTAAAAAAAGGATGAAAAAGAAGATCAGAATTTCAACAAGGGCCACCCAGCCTACATTTTTTACTACTACCGCCCACGGATACAGAAACACCAACTCTACATCGAAAATGAGGAAGATGAGAGCAAAGAGGTAATAGCCCACATTGAACTGAATGCGACTGGCACCCTTGGTGGGTACACCACACTCATATGGCTCCCCTTTTTGCTTGTTGGTACTGGCTTTTAGCACCAGCTTGGAAATGCTGAGTGCAATGCCCGCAAATGCAAGCGCAGCTATGGCCAATGCTATCAACGAACCTGCACCCATGTAGTGGTTGGTTTTGTTCGAAAGTAGTTGTGCGACAATCGTTTGAAACTGACGGATATCAGTTCAAGTGAAAATTTAAGTCAGCCGGGGTACACCACCAAACTTTTTTTGCCGCGACAAACAATTAAATCTGCTTCAAGCCACATCGGCTACCGAAAACGGACGACGCTTGTAGAGCGCCAGCGCCAGCGCTGCCATACTTAGGTAAAAGGCGCTGAAACCTTCTAACATAAAAGTAGCCTTGTACAAACCCTGGCGATACAGCAGCCAGGCCGCTACCGATAACAGCACCGACTCTACGAACAACAAAAGCGGAGTTTTGAAACGCGAAGTCCATCGTACACGATGGTGAAAAGCTGCCAGTGCCAAACAAGGCACCGATAATGCCAACAGCCACACAGCACTGGCATCCAGCCCGGCCCACTTGCTAATGGCAGTAGCCAGCAGCAGTATTGCGGGCAGCAGGTACAAACTGGTTTTTATCCAATGCTGCGATGATTTCATACGTACAGCCCATTAGCCATACAACTCAAAATGGATGTCCTTTTTATCGTACCCCATGGCCGTCAGGCGCTGGCGGGCTTCGTCTATCATGTTTTTCCA
>JALOMC010000375.1 GCA_025455665.1 Chitinophagaceae bacterium
GAAAATAGCCAATTGCACAAGCAATAGCAGTGCTTTGCCAACGCCCTTGTTGTACATTGGCAGCATGGCCCAGGCCACAAAAACAAACCACGGATGTACGAACACAAACGCCAACCACTGGCCAGCCGCCAGCAATTCATTGGCCGCATTGGTCGCAACCTTTTTTTGAGTCTACTCATCTTGTGCTTCAGCCTGCTGATAGGTACAGTCGGCTTTCGGGCATACGCCAGCGAAGCCTACAGCTGGGTCGATTGCTTTCACAATGCATCGATGCTGCTAAGTGGTATGGGGCCGGTGATTACAGACTTCGAATCAGATGCCGGCAAAATATTTTCTTCGCTCTATGCACTTTACAGCGGCATTACGCTGCTTACCAGCGTGAGCGTGCTGCTAGCGCCAGTTGTGCATCGCTTTTTTCACAAGCTGCACCTGGACGAAGCCGGATAGCACTATTGGTCAGTCGCTGTTTCCTCCGGCTCTATCCAGCGCTTATCGCTGCGGTAATAAGTGCCTTTGAATAGTGCAATCCGCTGGCCCTCGTGGTTGGTAATTTCAGCAGTAAAGGTGGCCAGTTTTTTGCCCAGCGATTCTTCTTTGCACACACAAGTAAGCGCATCGCCCACCTGCAGGGCCTTGAATTGGTTGATGCTTGTTTCGGCAGATACTGCCTTGCGTCCATGCGCATTTACTGCAAATGAGCAGCAGCTATCGGCCAGCGAAAAAGCAATGCCCCCATGGGCAATGGAGAAGCCGTTGGCCATATCAGCCGTTACCTGCATTTGCAGTTGGCAAAAGCCAGGCATCACATCTACCACCCTGATGCCCAGCCACTGGCTGAACCGGTCATTGCTCATCATCAGGTCTACAATCTGTTGGGCCGTTGTCGTCATAGGTATGCTTATTCGCCTTTAAAGCTCGGCTTTCGTTTTTCCAGAAAAGCGGCTACGCCTTCTTTAAAATCGGCCGTAGCGGCTGCCCGCTGTTGCAGTTTGTCTTCGTTTTCCAATTGCTCTTTAAAGGTATGGCTGGCCGACCACCGCAGCGCCGTTTTAGTAAGGGCCAGTCCTTGTGTAGGCATTTGGCTCAGTCGCTCGGCCACGGCCCAGGCCTGCTGTGCAAATTCGGCATCGGGCCACCATTTGTAAATCATGCCCAGCCGCTCTGCTTCGGCTGCCGGCACCTTGTCGCCCAGCATCATCAGCGCACTGGCTTTTTGCCAGCCTACCAGCCGCGGCAGTGTAAAGGTACCGCCGCTATCGGGGATGAGACCGATACCCGAAAAGGCCTGAATAAATGAAGCGCTTTCGGCTGCTACCACAATATCGCAGGCCAGCGCAATATTGGCACCGGCACCGGCTGCCACGCCATTTACAGCTGCTACCACCGGCTTGTTCAGCCGGGTAATGCGGCTTACAATCGGGTTGTAATGTTCACTCAGTATGCGGTTCATGCCCGGTCCTTCGGGGTCTACTACTTCGGCCAGATCTTGCCCGCTGCAAAAAGCTTTGCCAGCACCGGTCAGGTACACCGCCCGAATGCTGCGGTTGTGTTCGCATTCATCCAGGTACTGCTGCAACTGCAAGGCCATGGGGCGGTTAAAGGCGTTGTATTTATCCGGACGGTTTAGCTGCAGCCGGGCCACGGCCCCCACCTGTTCAAACAGAATGGATGTTTCCATAATTTGCTTTTGAATAATACGGCAAGTGTTGCGGGCTAAGATAACGGGGAAAAAGTGGACCATACGAAGCGGGGTGATCATCTTCACACTGCTTTGGCTGGCAGGTATGGCGGTGGCCAGCCCCGGGCCTGCCGACAGTGGCCGGGCCCGCCGCCAGGCGGATAGCAGTTTTATCCGCTCGTTTTACCATCAAATGGATGTAGGCCTTCAGTTTGGCAGCCAGGCCATGGAATACCGCACCTACTACAACGACAGCTTTTTTCTGGCCATCCGGCCCAATGATGTATACACCGTCACACCGGTATTCAACTATCGCTGGCTCAGTCTCAGCTATGCTTTTACACCCGGTTTTTTCAACCTGAATAATGATGACGACCTGCGTGGGCACACCCGGTTTCGCCGGTTATCTACTTCCTTCACCTTCAACCGATGGCTGGCGGGTGCGCAGTGGTCCAATACGCGGGGCTTTCATGTAAGCAACATGCAGGATGTATACCCCAACTGGAAACCGGGAGAGCCTTACCTGCAAATGCCTTCGCTGGAAGTGCAGCGGGTACAGACCCATGTACTGTACAAACACAACCCCAATTTTTCGCTGAAGGCTATTCAGGGTGGCGAAGAACAACAGCTGCGATCGGCATGGACCTGGCTGCCCGGTATCAATGTATCGTGGTTTCGCTTTACCACCGGCGATGCCGATACGCTGCCCGGCAATGTGACCCTTACCAAAAACTTTGATATCAACCTGACGCTGGCGGCGGCGGGCACCTGGGTGCTGGGCAAACACTTCTTTCTATCGGGCACGGCAGGCCCTATCGTCGGGGTCGATTTTTTCAATGCCCTGGCCTTTGATGAAGAGGGCCAGCTAAGGCGGGCCAGCGGCACCCGCTTTTCGCGGGGCGCTTACCTGGCGGTCAATCTGGGCTACAATCATCATAAATGGTATGCCGGCATCAGCAGCTACAGCACCAGCTACCGGCATAGCAATGCCAGCGATCAGCAGTTCGAAAAATTGTTTACACAGTTTACGCTGTATGCTGGCCTTCGGCTAAAGCCTACAAAAGGCATCAAGCGGGCCCTTGATTGGGTAGAAAACCTGCTACCCATTCTCAAATAAACCGGTGTCCAACAAAAGGGCCGTTCGAAAAACCAGCCCACCAGCTGGCCTT
>JALOMC010000376.1 GCA_025455665.1 Chitinophagaceae bacterium
TATTACCTACATGTTGCAAAAAGGCGGCAACCTGCTGGATGCCATCAGCATGGGCGTGGCCTGCGGATCGGCAGCTACTATGAATGAAGGTTCGCAGCTTTTCAATGCTGAAGACGCCTTTCGGCTTTATCATCAGGTACGGCAGGCTGTGTAGCAAGTTTTTTGGCCTGCTTAGCTTAGCTGCCCACAACCAATAAGGCACGGCTATTGCCTATAGAAAAGAAAGAAGTGGACGCAGCCGATACAAGGATGAAGGCGGCAGCACTGCCTTATTGTATAACCGATAGACTGCCAATTGAAAATGCCCTGGAGCAATTCCATTCTCAGCTTTTACAAACAAGCAGCTACAGCCACCTGCTGTGCATAAAACGGCGGAGCTGTTGTATCCGTTTAATGACGAAGAAGTGTGGAATGGTATGCAGGCATTTTACAATCGCTTTTATGCTGATGATCAACCAAGGCTGATGCTGGTGGGCATCAACCCGGGGCGGTATGGTGCCGGCATTACCGGGCTGCCCTTTACCGATCCCATCCGGCTGAAAGATGCCTGCGGCATTGCCAACCCCTGGCCACGCAAGCCCGAGCTGAGCAGCATTTTTATGTACGAAATGATGGAGGCGTTTGGTGGGGTGCAACAGTTTTTTAGCCATTGCTACATTACATCAGTCAGTCCACTGGGCTTTGTGCGGCTGGGTAAAAACATCAATTACTATGATGACCGGGCGCTGGCTGCAGCCATTCGGCCCTTTGCAATTAGGTGCATGCAGCAGCAGCTGAAATGGCCGGTACGCCGCGATGTGTGCTTTTGCATTGGCGAAGGCAAGAACTGGCAGTACCTGCAGCAGTTAAACGAAGAATATGGCTGGTTTGAAAAGTTGGAAGCCTTGCCGCATCCTCGTTTCATTATGCAGTACAAGCGCAGTTTTATGGATGAATACATTGCGCAGTACCTGGCTGCCTTTGGCCGGTATGCAGTACAGTCTGGCTAAGTTCTTATTGCGCAGTCGGTCCATTTCCATTTACTTTTATCGCCCTCATCTTTTACCCGGCAGGCTGCGGCTTGCCGCTCTATTTGTTTTGTATGAAAAAGCTTTTTCTGCTCGATGCTCTGGCGCTTATTTACCGGGCTTACTATGCCCTCATTCGCAATCCTCGCATCACCAGCACCGGGCGCAATACCAATGCACAGTTTGGCTTCACCACCACACTGTTCGATCTCATCAATAAAGAAAAGCCTACACACCTGGCCGTGTGCTTTGATACGCATGCGCCTACCGAGCGGCATACCGATTTTACCGACTATAAAGCCAACCGACAGGAAGCGCCTGAAGACCTGCTGGCCGCCCTGCCCGATATCAAGCGCATCATTCAGGGCTTTAATATTCCCGTGGTAGAAGTAGATGGCTACGAAGCCGACGATATCATTGGCACCGTGGCCTGGCAAGCCGCCGACCTGGGCTATGAAGTGTACATGGTAACGCCCGATAAAGACTATGGCCAGCTGCTCACCAAGCCGGGTGTTTTCATTTACAAACCAGGCTCGTTTGGCAATGGGCCCGAAGTGCTGACCGCTGCGGATATCTGCCAAAAATGGGACATCGACAATGTGGGGCAAGTAATAGACATGCTGGGCATGATGGGCGATGCAGTAGACAATATACCTGGCATACCAGGCGTGGGCGAAAAAACTGCCGCCAAACTGCTGAAGCAATATGGCAATATGGAAGCCGTATTGGCCGATGCCGACAACATCAAAGGCGCCCTCGGCGAAAAAATCCGCAATGGCAAGGAGCTGGCCGTTATGAGTAAAAAGCTGGCCACCATCATTACCGAAGTGCCGGTGCAGTTTCACGAAGAAGACTATCGGCTGTCAGAGTGGAACACTGAAGCACTGAAAGAGGTGTTTACCGAACTGGAGTTTAAAACATTGGGGCGTCGCATATTGGGCGATAGCTTTGATGCATTGGCTGGTATGGCGCAGCAGGGCGTGCAGCAAGATTTGTTTGGCAATGCGGTAGCGACGCCCGCCGCCGGCCAAAAATCTGTAGCCGAAGAAATGATAACGCCGGCTGAAGCGGCGCACAATATTCACAACACGCCGCATACCTATCACCTGCTAAGCACCACGGCCGAGATAGAAGCCTTTGTGCAAACAGCCTTGCAGCAGACGGAACTGTGCTTTGATACCGAAACCACCCATATAGATGCCAACCTGGCCGAGTTGGTAGGCATGAGTTTCTCCTTTACGCCCCATGAAGCGTACTACATTCCCTGCCCCGCTGATCGGGCGGCTACCCTGCAGTTGCTACAGCTGTTCAAGCCCTTGTTTGAAAAGCCCGGGCTCACGTGGATTGGCCAAAATATCAAATACGATTTGCTGGTGCTGAAATGGTACGGCATAGAGCTGGCCGGGCCCGTGTACGATACCATGCTGGCACATTATGTAGCCGAGCCCGAAGGCCGCCGCAGCATGGATTTGCTGGCAGCGCAGTACCTGGGCTACCAGCCCGTGAGCATTACCGAGCTGATTGGTAAAAAAGGCAAAGACCAGGGCAATATGCGGGATGTAGACATTGAAAAAGTAAAAGACTACGCTGCTGAAGATGCTGATATTACACTACAGCTGAAGCACCAACTGGCACCACTGGTAAAAAGCCGGCACGTAGAAGATGTGCTGAACAAAGCCGAAAACCCATTGGTGAAAGTGCTGGCGGCCATGGAATACGAAGGGGTACGCATCGACGAAGCCTTTTTGAACGACTACAGCAAAGCGCTGGAGCAAGACGCAAGCGCTGCCGAAAAGCGGGTGTATGAGAAAGCAGGCGTACGTTTCAACCTGGCATCGCCCAAGCAGTTGGGCGAAGTATTGTTTGATAAACTGCAGCTGGACCCTTCGGCCAAAAAAACCAAGACCGGCCAATACCAGACCGGTGAAGACGTGCTGCTGAAGCTGGCGGCCAAAGGACATGATATTGTCGAAGACATTCTTACATTTCGGGAGCTTACCAAACTCAAGAGTACTTATGTAGATGCACTGCCCCAATTGATTAATCCAAAAACAGGTCGGGTACACACCACCTATGCGCAG
>JALOMC010000377.1 GCA_025455665.1 Chitinophagaceae bacterium
CCCGCTGCGGCCGATACATCGCCCAAATCGGTGGCGTCTACCACTATGCGGGCTGCCACTCGCATGGTCTTTTTTCCATTGCTAAACACAACAGCCGCTATCGTTGGTGTTGCCGATCCCTTGGTCATTTCCACCTTGCTAAAGCGCCAACCGTGATATACAGTCAACAGTTGCTCGGCCCGAGCCATGGCTTTCAAGATGCTATCACCTACATGCGGCTCTATGTTGAAATTACTCACCCAACCCGTGGCCAGGTTGCGGGTGCCATAGTGGCGATAGCAAGCCTCTCGCAGTTCTTGCCAAAGGCCACTCGGTAACTGATGATTACCATCAGTACAACCCACACCGGCGGCCGTGAGCATGCCGCCCAGCCACGGACCTTCTTCTACCAATATAGTGCGGGCCCCGCTACGGGCAGCTTGGATGGCCGCAGCTGTGCCTCCGGTGCTGCCACCTACTACCAGTACGTCAATACTGCTTGCGTTCTTTTGGGCCAGCACCCCACTGCACAACAACACCGCTACTCCAATAGTAATTTTTTTTATTATCATCAGCCTAGCTAATTAATTTTTCAAAAATAGCAACCCGATTTTTACCAAATATTTTTTTATGTAACATTGGGCACACAAGCGTTTCCCGTCGTTCCTCCGCCAAAATTTTGCCTCTTGAGTCAGCCTCCAATATCTCGTCATCCTGCCACCTGGATACCCAGCACCTGGTTTGCCATGGGCCTGCCCTTTGTAGCCCTGGCGGCCGCCAGCGCCATCATGTACAAAAACATGGGCATCAGCGATACACAAATCGCTTTCTGGACTTCGCTCATTATGCTGCCGTGGACGCTGAAGCCGCTGTGGAGCCCGTTTTTGGAGATGTACAAAACCCGCAAGTTTTTTGTGTACAGCACCCAAATGCTCACGGGTGTTTTGTTTGGGCTGGTAGCGCTGTCGCTACATGCCGATCAGTTTTTTGCCATCAGCATCGGCATTCTCGCCATCATTGCTTTTAGCGGTGCCACCCACGATATAGCGGCCGATGGCGTGTACCTCAATACCCTGAATGCCAAAGACCAGGCGAAGTATGTAGGCTGGCAGGGCGCCTGCTACAATATTGCCAAGGTCATGTCGGGCGGGGTGCTGGTGTACCTGGCCGGCGAGCTCGAAAAAAAGTTCGGCATTGCCACTGCCTGGAGTGTGGTCATGGGTTTGTATGGCGTCATTATGCTGCTGCTGGGCGTGTACAACCGTCGCATGCTGCCCACTGGTGGCCCACCGGCTACTACCCAAACCACCGCCGAAGTGTGGGCCACGCTCAAAGATGTGCTGGTCACTTTCTTTCAAAAGAAAAACATCTGGTACGGATTGCTCTTCATCGTACTCTATCGCTTTGCCGAAGGCCAGGCTATCAAAATAACGCCCCTGTTTTTCAAAGCCGCCCGGGCCGATGGCGGGCTTGGCCTCACCACTTCGCAAATAGGCGTGCTGTACGGCGTGTTTGGCGCCATTGCTTTTGTGCTGGGCTCGCTGGCATCGGGCTATTTCGTGTCGCAAAAAGGCCTCACCCGCCGCACCCTGCTCATTTTATGCGCCTTTTTCAATGTGCCTTTTGTAGCCTACGCCTATCTCGCCTGGTTTGTACCTACCAATCTGTACATCATTGGCAGCGCCGTAGCCATCGAATATTTCGGGTACGGCTTCGGCTTTGTGGGGCTCATCCTGTTCATTATGCAAAACATAGCGCCCGGCAAGTACAAAATGGCGCACTATGCCTTTGGCAGCGGCCTTATGAACCTCGGCTTCATGATTCCTTCTATGATCAGCGGCCTTCTCAGCGACTATCTTGGCTACAAAGAGTTTTTTGTGTGGGTACTCATCGCTACTGCACCAGCGTTTCTCATTACCTGGCTGGTACCGCTTAAAACACCCGAAGAAGTAGCCGCCGACGATACAAGCACCGCAGTCAATTGATACATTTTATGTTGGTCATCAGCAGTTGTACTACTATGGGTCTTCGTTGTGTCACTCTCTTCATCGTACTGTGCATATCCCGGCAGGCCGGCGCACAGGCCACGCTACCCTACGATACCAGCTATCGCTATTACTACTACGACCAAAAGCTGAGCATGTTCAGCGAAAGCACCGTGCACAAACCTGCCGCTGTTTTCTTTGGCGATAGCATTACTGATGGCTGCGAGTGGAGCGAATTTTTTCCCGGCAAACTGGTGCTCAACCGCGGCATCAGCGCCGACAATAGCTTTGGCCTGCTCTATCGCCTGCACGAAGTGCTGAAGCGCCAACCGCAAAAGCTGTTTATACTCATCGGTATCAACGATCTGGCCCGGGGCATCCCGGTACCTGTCATCCTCGGCAATATCGACACCCTGGTACAACGCGTAAAACGCCACAGCCCCGGCACCACCCTCATCTTACAGTCGGTACTGCCTACCAATCCCGCTTTTACCACCTTCGCCAAGCACCAGGGCAAAGAGAAAGAACTGGCCGCCCTCAACGCCGGCATCGAAGCCCTGGCTACCCGCGAAGAAGTGTTTTTCCTTGATCTGTACAGCGCCTTTGCCAATGCCGAAGGCGTACTGCCCGCTACCTACACCAACGATGGCCTGCACCTGACCGGCGCCGGCTACCAACTTTGGACCACCGCCATCCGAAATGTAGGCTGGCTTTAACCTAACTATTGTTGTATGCTACTGCCCATTACCGGCACCTTTCTCGACGAAATAAGCCATGACATACCGCACCAAAACTGGGGCCGCCGCCAGTGGCAAACCGATTTTGAACACATGGCTGCGATGGGTATCGATACGGTCATCCTCATCCGCAGCGGA
>JALOMC010000378.1 GCA_025455665.1 Chitinophagaceae bacterium
GGATGGCTGGAAGGCGCTGACTGAAACCATTGGCAGCAAGTGCCAGCTGGTGGGCGACGACCTGTTTGTAACCAACGTAACCCGCCTGCAGCAAGGCATAGATAAAGGCATTGGCAATGGCCTGCTGGTAAAGGTGAACCAGATTGGTACCCTCACCGAAACCATCAATGCCGTAACCATGGCGCAGCACGCCGGCTACAATACCATTATGAGCCACCGCAGCGGCGAAACCGAAGACACCACCATTGCCGACCTGGCAGTGGCGCTGAACTGTGGCCAGATCAAAACCGGCTCGGCCAGCCGTACCGACCGCATTGCCAAGTACAACCAGCTCATCCGCATTGAAGAAATGCTGGAAGAGAGTGCCTACTACCCCGGCAAAAACCTGAAGTTTGGTAAGTAACTGACAGCCAAAAAGATAAACGGGCCCCGCCATTTCTGTGGCGGGGCTTGTTTTTTGCTGTGTGTTTGTGGAGAACGAAACAACGTTGTGTTTAATCCTTTCACCCGAATTTTATACCCATGAAAGCCGTGCTTATCTTTTTGAAAAATGCCATCTTCAACCGCTACGTACTGGCGCTGGCCGCTTTTGCGGTATGGATGGCTTTTTTCGATAAAAACGACTTTTTTACCCAGCAAGCCCGCAAGGCCGAACTGGAAGCGCTGAACGAAAAAATAGGCTACTACCGCCAGCAGATAGCCGCTACCCAGCAAGAACTGCAAGCCCTGCAAAACGACCCCGGCACCCTGGAGCGCTACGCCCGGGAGAAGTACTTTATGAAGCGGCCCAACGAAGATATTTATGTGCTACCCGACAGCACCGCAGCCCTGCCAGCTGCCAAATAGACCTCATCCCGTGCAATAAAAAAGCAGAAGCCTCGTTTTGGGAAAAGCTGAGTCCGACTACCCATCGGCCCATTGTTTTAAACCCCCAAAATCGATTGCATGGCCAATTTTACCCCTGAAGATCTCTTACTGTACCACTATCACGAGCTGCCACCGGCCGACATGGAGCGCATTGCCGCTGCACTGGAAAACAACTGGCCACTGCAGGAAAAATACCGGGTGATAGTAGAAGCCGCCCGCCGCCTCGACAAATCGATGCTGCCACCGCGGCCCGAAACCATCCGGCAAGTGCTGGACTACGCCGATGCTGCTGCCCGCAAAGCGGCCCTGAGCTGATGGAACCGCTATTTTTGCCCCTGGCCGGCAGTATACCTGGCCAGTATTGTTGATACGAGGTGACAGAGGCATGACTACGAAAGAGCGTTATGAGCAAGTAGTGCGATATTTTGAAGCACACTACCCGGTAGCCGAAACGGAACTGACCTATAGCAATCCGTTTGAGCTGTTGGTGTCAGTTATTTTATCGGCACAGTGTACCGATAAGCGGGTAAATATGGTGACCCCTGCACTGTTTCACCGCTTTCCTACACCGCAGGCCCTGGCCGCCACCGATTTCGACACGTTGTTTCCTTATATCCAAAGCATCAGCTACCCCAACAATAAAACCAAACACCTGCTGGGCATGGCCCAACTGCTGCTAGACAAATTTGGCGGCGAAGTGCCCATGACGGTAGAAGAGCTGGTGCAATTGCCGGGCGTAGGCCGCAAAACGGCCAATGTGGTAACCAGCGTGATAGATCAGCAACCCAACATGGCGGTAGACACGCATGTATTTAGAGTGAGTGCCCGCCTGGGCCTTACCCGCAGGGCTACCACCCCGCTGGCAGCCGAAAAGCAATTGGTAAAGCACTTGCCGGCTCAACTCATTCACAAAGCCCACCACTGGCTGATTTTACACGGCCGCTACACCTGCCTGGCCCGCAAGCCGCAGTGCGACAAATGCGGCCTCACCTACCTATGCCTGCACTACCGGCGGCTCGAAAAAGCTGCTTCCAAAGCAGACAAAACCAAAAGTTAAACATCGAATTCCTGTTTTTTGCCTAATTTGCCCATCCAGAATCGATTCACTGCGTCTTGAGCAAAGCCTCGTATTTCCGCTACTTACTAGCCACGCTGCTGCTGGCGAGCATTCATGTTTCGCATGGGCAGGGCTACTTTTTTTATAGCAATGGCATTTACGAACCACCCATTGTGATTGAAGCCGGCGTAACCGCAGGCATCATGAATGGCGTGACCGATATTCAGGGAAATCCCCGCATTTACCAGGGCCCCTTTGCCGGTGTCACACTCCGAAAAAGCAATTTTACTGCCGGCCTGTATGTGATAGCCACCTGGAACAACAAACTAGGGGTGCGACTGGAAGCGAACCTGGGCCGCATAGAGGGCTACGACAGCCTGTTGACCAATGCCACCGCCCCCAGTGCCATCGGACGATTTGAGCGAAACCTGAACTTCAGAAGTCCGATCCGGGAAATAAGTCTGGTAGGTGAAGTGCATGTAGCAGAGCTATTTCGCGGATACGACAGAGAGGCCGGACGATTCTCCCCCTACTTGCTCGGTGGTGTTAGCTGGTTTTCGTTTTACCCCCGGGCATATACTGCCAACGGCTGGGTGGACCTGCCACCCCTACGTCTTGAGGGCCAAGGATTTAATGAATACCGCGACAGACCCGTATACCGTACCAATGCATTCTCGGTGCCGCTGGGCGTTGGTGTAAAGTACGATGTATCGCCCAAGCTGACCCTTCGGTTTGAGGTAAATAAGCGCACAGCACTTGGCTACCACGGCGACTATATCGACGATGTATCGAGAGCAGAATGGGTAGATCCCAATCTGTTTGCCCAATACCTTTCGCCGTCACAAGCCGCACTGGCCCGCCAGCTTTTTAACCGTAGCCTGATACATACGCCCCCCCGCGATACACGGCCGCGT
>JALOMC010000379.1 GCA_025455665.1 Chitinophagaceae bacterium
CCATCGCAGGCCTTTGTACTAAAGCCCCGGCACCGCGAAATGGATGACAAACAACTCGTCATTTACAGCGCCGGCGATACACTCATTGGCAGCCTCAGTTTTGAAGCATACAACCACCGTGGCTACCGCAACCGCCGCCGCTGGCAACAGTGGCCGGTAGTACGGCAGGTGCGGCGGGCAGGACTGGCAGTAGCCAACCTGTTCAATGGAAACTACCAGCGGCGAAGGCAAGCCCGGCGACAACCAGCCAGCTTCATGGTATTCAACAAGCCCCTGTACAAAAAAGGCGATACCCTGAAACTGAAAGCCTGGGCCACCACTCAAAAGGGGCAGCCGCTCACGATTCCCCTGGCCGCCAGTATCCATTATTACTTCCGTGGCGCCAGCAAAACCGTGCGGCTGGATACCCTGCGCCCGGTGCACCCCGGCAGCTATGTGTACAGCTGGCCCCTGCCCGATAGCCTGCCGGCCGATATCCGGTACAATGTGTATCTCAGCAGTCTTGAGAAGCATCCACGGACAGTGACCGGACAATTTAGCACCGAAGAGTATGTGCTGCCCGATGTATCGAAGTTTGAAGTAAATGTGGCCGACAAATGGCTACGCAAAGACAGCCTGCCCATTACCCTGACGGCCACCGATGCCAACGGATTGTACCTGCCCGATGGCCGTGTGTCGCTGTACTTGCTCAATACGCAAGTGAATCATTTTTATGATCAACGATTGTTTGTACCCGACACACTATGGCAGCGCACCCTGCCGCTGCAAACCGATGGCTCCACTACAGTGCAGGTTCCCGCTTTGGCTTTGCCCAATGCCGATTTGGATGTACGATTGGTAGCGGTGCTGCGCAACAGCAGCAATGAAATGAAACAGGAGGAAAAACAGTTGAAGCATCTGGCGGTACAAAGAGAAATCAAATTTGACCGCGACAGCCAGTACCTGCGCATCAGCTATGTAGAAAATGGCGTAGTGCAAACAGTAAAAGCCGAGCTGAACTACTACGGCGAGCAGATGGACTACGATACCGTACTGCAATTACCGGTTCGCCTGCCCATCCATCCACTGGCCGAACAGTTTGATGTGACGGTGCTGGATGAACTGGGACGCCGCACACTGAATGACAGCTACGAGGTAGAAGCCGCCAACTATGCGCCAACACTCAGCAGCGATAACAACCAGGACAGCATTGGCTTTCAGCTACACAACCCCGGCGGCATGCCCGTGTGGATCAGCCTGATGCACAACCGGCGCACCCTGTGGCAGCAGCGTACCACCCAAACACATTTCAGGTGGGCACAGCGCCAGCACAAACGGCGCATGTATACGGCTGTCATCAACTACTACTACCGTGGCGAGCCACAAAGCCGCCAGGTGCAAATGGGCGTGTATTACCAGCTGCTGCAGGTACAGGCGCAGGTGCAGCCGGCGGTGCAGCCCGGCGCTACCGACAGCCTGGCAGTAGCCGTAACTGACTACCGGAACCGCCCGGTGGCCAATGCCAACATTACGGCCACCGCCCAAAATGCACAATTGCAAAAAAGATTTGTGTATCCCAGCTTCCCCTACAACATGCGCTACGATAAGCAGCGCCGCTGGCAGCACCCGCAGCCGTATGAGCCAGACGAGGCTTACTGCAAAACCGATAGCATTGCTGCACATTTTCCGGCATTGCTGCGCCAGCTGGGCGCCGATACCCTGCCCTACTACCGCCGCCTGACCGATACGCTGGGCTGGCACCTGATGCGCAGCCCCCACCAGCGGGTGTATCCCGAACTGGCCGTACACCTACACCACCGCGGCAAGCCGGTCCCTGCCTACATCTTGTACATTAATAACCAGCCCGCCGATATGTACTGGCGAAACAGCCGCCGGCCCAACAGCCACCAGCAGTATGCCGGTTTTGTAAAGCTGAGCATTCGCACCTGGAACCAACTGCTGCACATCGACAGCATATACCTGCAGCCACATTACAAGCACGACCTGTTTGTAAACGTAGCCACCGCCGGCAGCCAGGCCAATGCCCTTGCCACCAGCATGCCCGATACTTTGCGCCGCGATGAAAAGGAGTATCTGTCCGACTATTTTATTCAACTGGTGGGCGACCGCATGACCGACGCTGCCTGGCTGTGGAGCAGCAGCGAGCAGCAGGTACTGGCCGGTTCGTCGCACTACATTGCCGGTCCTTTTTTGCCGGGCGATAGCCTGCGGCTGTACAATGAAGGCCGCATCGATATCAGGTTTCCATTTGAAAAAAACTACGAGTACCGACTGACACCAGGCATGGCACGGCTGGAGCGAAATGCCCTGTTGGCAGGCCGTACCACGCTGAAAAACCAGTCCGATAACTGGGTACTGGCCGATACCACCTGGCAGTACGACCTGCCCCTGCTAATAGCTGCTAAACCCGACTACCGCCGGCAGTACCAACCCACCCGCCAGTGGTATAGCAGTACCGCCGGCATGGCCCGCCTGCAGCTGCAGTGGCAAAAAGATTCGGCTATCCGCTACAGCATGCTGCTGCCGCTGGATAGTACCGCCGACCTGCGGGTGGTAGGCGGTGCCAACCGCTTTTTTCACCAGCTGCTGCCGGGGCGCTACCTGCTGGTAGTGGTAAACGACTGCGACGAAGCGTGGACATCTGACACATTGCAAATAGCTGCCAGCGGTACCACATGCCTGCAGTTGGGTCGCCTCTTATTTTCCAAAAACAATGCAGCTGCTACTGCTATTTATGAGCTGCAAACAGCACCCATAGTGGAAGAAGTAAAAGCGCCCACACCAGCATTGCCACTGCCCCCACCAGCAAC
The DNA here is from genome assembly GCA_025455665.1 of Chitinophagaceae bacterium. Taxonomy (GTDB): domain Bacteria; phylum Bacteroidota; class Bacteroidia; order Chitinophagales; family Chitinophagaceae; genus Phnomibacter. Next base: position 2,811 of record JALOMC010000379.1, read on the forward strand.
CCTTCCAATAGGCATGGCCAG
>JALOMC010000380.1 GCA_025455665.1 Chitinophagaceae bacterium
CCTTCTTACGTGGTGCTTTTTGATGGGGTGTGCAACCTGTGCCAGCGCAGCGTGCAGATCATACTGGCCAACGATGCCCGGGGCGTGTTTCACTTTGCCAGCCTGCAAAGCCCGCTGGGCCTGCAGGTGCTGCAGCAGCATGGGCTGGCGGCCGAGCACCTGAAAACTTTTGTACTGGTAGAAAACGGACAGGTATATACCCGCAGTACGGCGGCCCTGCGGGTGGCCGGACAGCTGCGGGCGCCCTGGCGCTGGCTGCGGGTGCTGCTGCTGGTGCCCCGCCCCCTGCGAGATGGGGTGTACAACCTGATAGCCCGCAACCGCTACCGCTGGTTTGGCAAAAAAGAGGAATGCTGGCTGCCGCGGCCCGAGTGGCGCAGCCGCTTTTTAGATCAGGCAGGCTGAGCCGGTTGGCCGGCATTGGCATTGGCTTCGCCCTCGGCTACCTCGCGGCGTACAATGGCCTGAAACTTTTGCTGAAAACGACGCCAGGTAACAAAGGCCGCCAGCACTGCCCCCACCGCCGAAATGATGGCCCAGGTGATGAGCAACTTGCCATTGACCAGGCGCAGGCCGCTGAACAGGCCCAGCGCCACCCCGCACATGAATATGAAAATGAAGTACCCAAAAGTGTAGATGCCCACAAAGGAGGCCTTGCCTCCCTGGCGCTGTTCTTCCCAATTGCGCAAAAAACGACGTTCGGCGGGGCTGAGGGGCATAATGGAGGTATGAATAAGGTTATTCGCCGTAGTAGTCTACGTAGATGCGGGGCGTTTCGTACAGGCGGATGTGGTGCAGCTGCCCGCCGGTAATGTGGGGGGCCAGTTGCTTCCATATTTCACGCACAAACACTTCGGTACTGCACATTTTGCCGGCCATAAAAGGCACGTCCAGGTTCAGGTTGCGGTGGTCTACATGGTCCAGCACCTGCTGCTTGATGACGCGGCTGAGGACCTTGACATCCATAATAAAACCGGTATGGGGGTCGGGCTCGCCCTTGATGGTCACGTGGATTTCGTAGTTGTGGCCATGCCAGTTTTCGTTGGCACAGGGGCCAAACACGGCTTCGTTTTGCTCACGGCTCCAGGCTGGGTTGTACAGCTTGTGGGCGGCATTAAAATGTTCTACCCGGGTAAGGTACAGCATAGGGGCGCAAAGATATTGGAAGCCGACGCAATGATGAAGCCGTGCCGTTTTTTAACGTGAGGCTGGCGGGTCGCCACTTTTTTGTGCAACAATTAGCGGCCATCCGGTCACCAGACTTACACATATCTTCATGGCCGGGGCGCCCGGGCGCCCGACTTATTTTGTTTAACACTTTGCAAGCAATAGGTACACAAAACAATTGTGCCGGCAGCTTGTAATTATGATCCCTTTGGCAGCCGCTACCCACCAGCATGCGGAGCCGGCCAAAGCGGGCCCACCAACATGAGAGTAGCAGTATTCAGAAAAGAACACTTCAACGCGGCGCACCGGCTGGATAACCCCGCCCTGAGCGTCGAAGACAACCAAGCCATTTTTGGCAAATGCAACTATCCCCACTTTCATGGGCACAACTACGAGCTGATAGTGCAGGTAACCGGCGAAATAGACCCCCGCACCGGCTACGTAATGGACATGAAAGTGCTGAAAGACCTGATATGGGACAAAGCGCTGCACAAGTTTGACCACAAAAACCTGAACCTGGACACCGAAGAATTTAAGGAACTGAACCCCACGGCCGAAAACATAGCGGTAGTAATCTACAACCTGCTACGGCCGCACATCGACGAATCAAAAGACCTGAAAGTAAGATTGTATGAAACAGAACGGAACTATGTGGAATACCCCGGCTAACCTGCTGGACCAAAACAGCCTGGCCCCTACCGACCGCCTGGCTGCCATGAAAGAAGTAGACGGCCTGGGCCAGCTGACGATAGATGAAATAGGCGATGAGCACATCAGCACCTCGTACGACACGCCCATGCGCCCCGATGCCTTTGAGCTGAGCGACGGCGAAAAGATGGACATCATTGAAGGCCACTTCAGAGAAATAATGCTGACGCTGGGCCTGGACCTGACCGACGATAGCCTGAAAGGCACGCCGCGCCGGGTGGCCAAAATGTATGTGCAGGAAATCTTCAACGGGCTGAACCCGAAGAACATGCCCAAGATTGCCCTGTTTGACAACAAGTACCAGTACCAGGAAATGCTGGTAGAAAAGAACATCAGCTTTTACAGCAACTGCGAGCACCACTTTGTACCCATCATTGGCAAGGCGCATGTGGCCTATATTTCCAATGGCAAGGTGATTGGCCTGAGCAAAATCAACCGCATTGTGCAGCACTTTGCCAAGCGGCCACAGGTGCAGGAGCGGCTGACGGTGCAAATAGCCCACCAACTACAAGAAGTACTGGGCACGCAGGATGTAGCCGTGATTATAGATGCTGTACACATGTGTGTGAGCAGCCGTGGCATACAAGACCAAACCAGCAGCACAGTCACCAGCTTTTTTGGTGGCGCTTTTAAAAGCGAGGCCAAGAAAAATGAACTGCTGCAGTACATTGGAAAAATGGATGCCCGCTAACCATATTTGAGAGTGGTGTGTGATGAGGGTAAGGCGCTTGCCAGCTTTGGCAGGTGCCTTTTTTTTACCCTCACCCCCGCCTCTCCCTACAGGGAGAGGAGCTAAGGTTTCGATACATTTCATGGAATACCTACCTCCACCAACATCTGCCCTCTCCCCCCTGACACCGAACAACCAACACCCAACAACTACTCTTCACCCTCACCCCCGCCTCTCCCTACAGGGAGAGGAGCTAAGGTTTCGATACATTTCATGGAATAC
>JALOMC010000381.1 GCA_025455665.1 Chitinophagaceae bacterium
TGAACACGGCCCGTGTGAATGTGGTAAAAAGCAAAGACAGCCTGTACCATGTACACCTGGTGCGCATGAGCCGCGGCCGCGATCGGGCACAGGCACAGCAGCTGGTAGAAAAAATCAACTTCCCGATACGCCAGCAAGGAGATACCCTGTACCTGCCGGAATCGTTTGGTATTCACAAAAACGATAAATGGCGCAACCAAAAGCTGATGGTGATTATAGAAGTACCGGTAGGCAAGCGTATTCAGCTGGATGATGCTGTAGACGACTATGACTACTTCAGCATCGAATTTGGCAGGAACCGCCGCGGTATGCGCATAGATGTAAACACCGAGTGGCAAGATGGCCTGTACTGGCAAACCGACAAGGACATGAAAATGCTGGACGATCGCCTGATTTGGAAGGAGAAGGACGAGGAAGATGATTGGAATAGCGAGAGCCCTGCCGACAGACCAGTTGATAGCGGCCAGCGACTCCGAAAGGATACCATTTACCGATACAAACCAACCGCCAGTGTGCAGCCTGCTGCCAATCAGCGCCTGGCCGTTACGCCACTGGCATCGCTTGTAAAAATGTTTTAACCACCGGGTAGCTATACTGCACCCTGTACGCACCCCGCCAGCCACTGCCAGCGGGGTGCTTTTTTTGCATTCCATTACCAGCCACCACCCACTCATCAAGCGGTCACAGCGTCAGCCGTCGGTACCTTTGCTGCATGGAAGCCGACCAACGAATCGTCATTGTAGGCGGGGGCTTTGCCGGGCTGCAATTGGCCAAAAAGCTCAACAACAAAAAAGGATTTCAGGTCACCCTGATCGACCGGTTCAACTACCATCAGTTTCAACCGCTTTTCTACCAGGTAGCCACCGGCGGACTCGATGCCAGTAATATTTCGTTTCCGCTGCGCAAAGTGTTTCACAACAGCCGCAACGTACGCATCCGGCTGGATGAAGTCACCAGCATCGACACTGCGGCCCGGCTGGTGCATACCGCCCACGGCCACCTGCCGTATGATGAACTGGTGCTGGCCACCGGCGCCGACACGAATTTTTTTGGCAATGCCGACCTGGAAGCCCACGCCTTTCCCATGAAAAGCACCGTGGAGGCTTTGCAGCTGCGGCATAAACTCATTTCCAACTTCGAAGCGTGGCTGCAAACCAATGATGAGCAGGAGCGCCAACGCCTGCTGACGGTAGTAGTGGTGGGCGGCGGCCCCACAGGCGTAGAGCTGAGCGGCGCCATTGCTGAAATGAAAAGCTATGTGCTGCCAAAAGACTATCCGGAAATTGACTTTACGCAGATGCGCATTATACTGCTGGAGGGCACTGGCAAAACACTGGCGGCCATGAGTGCCGGCAGCAGTGAGAAGAGCCAGCGCTACCTGCAGCAGCTGGGCGTAGAGGTACGCACCAACACGCTATTGCACAGCTACGATGGCCAGTGCATTACCCTGCAAGATGGCAGCACCATTGACTCGGCATTGGTCATTTGGGCCGCCGGCATCAAGGGCAATGTACCGGCCGGTATTGATCCGGCACTGATTGTTCGGGGCAACCGCATCAGGGTAAACCGTTTTAACCAATTAGCCGACCTGCCCCATGTGTATGCGCTGGGCGATGTAGCCTGGATGGAAACGCCCCGCTACCCCAACGGGCACCCGCAGGTGGCCAATGTGGCCATAAACCAGGCGGCCAACCTGGCCCGCAACTGGCTGCGTCATGGCCGGCAGCAGCAGCACTGGCAGCCCTATGAGTACACCGATCTGGGCAGCATGGCCACCGTGGGGCGCAACAAAGCCGTGGTAGATGTTCCCAGGCCCAAACTGCATTTCGGCGGCCTGTTTGCATGGCTGGTATGGATGTTTTTGCACCTGATGCTCATTCTCGGGGTCAAAAACAAGCTGATGGTATTCATCAACTGGCTGTACAACTACCTCACGTACGACCAAAGCCTTCGCCTCATCTTTCGTGAGTTTGACCGGGAGAAAAAAGGAACCGCTAAACTGGCTAAGCCTGCTTAAGCCCGCCGGCCAAACAGCAGGCTGCGCCAATTGATGTCTTCGCCGGTGGCAGCCCGCCGAAAACCGGCATTTACCAGGTACACGCCAATAATGGTAACCACAGCGCCCACGGCCAAAAACAGGCTCCACGCTTCGCCCAGCACAAAATGGCCCAGCACCACGGCCACCATGGGATTGATGTAGGCATAAATGCTGGCCAGCGTGGTAGGCAGGTGCTGCAGCGAATAAATGAAGGCCCCAAAAGCAATCATAGAGCCGAACGTAATCATGTAGGCCAATGCCCACCAGGTTTGCGCCGGCACCTGCTGCATGGGCGTGCTAAAGCCCGACACGGCCGACACGATGTGCAGTACCAAACCAGCCAGAAACATTTGCCAGCCGAGGCTGTAATACCGATTAAGGCGCACCTGCGTATTGGTAGTAATAACGGTGCCTACGGCCCAGGTAAACGCCGCCGTCACACTGAGGATAATGCCAAAACTGAAATCGGCATTGGCGAAATCGGCCAGGTGCTCGTAAAAAATAATGGCCACCCCGGCAAAACCCAATACCAGCCCCAGCAGCGATAGCAGGTTGGGCTTGCTCTTGCTACCACGGGCAATATCGATGATGGCCACAAACAACGGAAAGATGGCCCCGATAATGGCGCCCAGTCCGCTATTGATGTACTTAATACCCCAGGTGGTCAGCCCATTGCTCATTACAAACAGCAGGGTGGCCATCAGCAGCAGGTAGCCCCACTCTTTCGGCGTGGGCCACACGGCTTTGCCAATGGCGGCAAAAAACAACAGATAGCAAGTGCCGGCT